>JBIIOU010000035.1:0-15559 GCA_044336815.1 Candidatus Nanopelagicales bacterium
GAGTCTTGCCGTGGCATACCCAATGCCGTCACTGGCGCCAGCGCCAGTGACAAGAGCCCCTCGGCCTTGGAAATCCAACACCGAGTGTCGCAATTAACCCAGCAGTTTCGCCTTGGCGGCTTCGAATTCAGCTTCACTGAGGACGCCAGCACCCTTTAACTCACCAAGCTTGGTGAGCTGGGTGACGATGTCATCGCTCGGCGCTAACGCTGGGGCAGCCGGGGCCGCGGGCGCGGCGGGAGCGGCTTCTGCAGCAGCAGCGGCCGTCTTTGCGTCGTGGCGATCATCTATCGCATTGGCTGTGACTTTGGCGGTACCGACAACTGCTGCGGTCCGGAGTAGGCGTCCACGCATGATTTGAAACCTCCTGATAGATATCGGATCTAAGTGAAATAATGCTTATCCAGTATTACTGCGACGGAACAGTGCTGCAACGATCGCAACCAAGATGGTTGCGATGAATATCTGGGTGACGAACACGAGTAACCATGAATTGCCATAACCAAAGGCGTTCGCTGCCGCCAAGCCAAGGAATGCACCAAGCACACCGATAATAATCGTCACTATGCAGCCGATTGATTGCATAGTCGGCACCAACAGGCGCGCAATGAGCCCAATAATGATCCCTGCGAAGAGCCCTGAGATTATTCCGGTCATCTCCATGGGCATAGCAAACCACATAACTCGACCATGCGACGATGACCGGGTGAAAAGAGTGTGGCCAGCGCCGATTATCGAGCTTTCGGAGCCAGACCTGGCCGCGGCCTACCCTTGGCCCCTTAACCGGGGTCTTCCATGGGTGAGGGCCAATATGGTGATGAGCCTTGATGGATCCATTGCTGGCGCTGACGGCGTCTCCAAGTCGATCTCCTCCCCCGCCGACCGCGCCCTCTTTGGCCAATTGCGCCGTGCTGCCGAGGTAATTTTGGTGGGTGCTAGCACGGTTCGCACTGAGAACTATCGTCCCGCCCCAATGCCAATTGCCATCGTCTCCAACACTTTGAATTTACCCGCAGGCCTGGCCCTATTCGCTGAGGCGTCTGGGCAAACCCCAAAGTCAATGGTGCTCACCTCGCAGGTCGCGATCGACTCCGCTCCTAGTGACCTCGCAGGTCGAATTGAACTGATCCCCTGCGGGGCCAAAAAGGTTGACCCGCGCGCCGCCATCGATGCTCTCGCTACCCGGGGACTAATGCGTATCCACTGCGAGGGTGGACCAACACTACTCACGGCACTACTTGAAGCCAACGCCCTTGATGAGCTGCTGTTGACAGTGAGCCCTATTTTCGTCGGCTCAGCTGAACGCCTGCTAAGCCCCTCGCAATTCCCCGGATTGACATTGCAACCACAGCAGGTACTTACCAGTGACGGTTCGATATTTTTGCGCTACCGAGTCAACTCGGAGTGAAAGTCAAACCGAGCGTTGAGCAGCTAAACCCGCATCCATTTGTTCGCGGGCTGAGCGCACTTCGGCTAATTCGCTTGACTCCGGAACTCCAACCTGCCAAAAGGCACCGCCGGGGGTCCAATCATTTTCCCGGGCACTAACCACGATGACACTGGTTCGCTCACTCGCGCGGGCGGTCACAAGTGCCGCCGCCAACTCGCCCACGCTTTCCGCCTGCACCGCCCAAGCTCCCATGGCCTGCGCGTGAGCGCGAAAATCAACTCGCACCTGCCCACCATCACCGCGTGAATCTCGCAGCATGTTGTTATATGAGCGCCCGCCCTTGCCTACCTGAAGCCTCTCGATTACCGCATAGCCGGCATTGTCCAAAACCACGAGAATGAATTTCTTCCCTGAAAGCACCGACGCATAGATATCGCTATTGAGCATCAAATAGGATCCATCACCAACCAATGCGAATACTTCGCCCTTATCGCGAGCGAATGCCGCACCCCAGGCACCGGAGATTTCGTAGCCCATACAAGAGAAGCCGTAGTCGCAATCAAATGTGGCGATTCCCTTACTCATCCAGTTCACATTTAGCTCACCTGGTAATCCGCCGGCAGCCGTTAACACATAATCGTCGGGCGTCGCGGCCGCGTAGACCGCGGCAATAACCTGCGCATAGCTCATCGGCGACACCCCATCGGCCGCGGCCCGGCTATCAACCAAGTTCTGAAGTTCTAGCCGCGACTGCGCAACTTGGGCGGTCCAACCGGCGGGTGCCCGCCAACCGACAAGCCCCTCCGTCAAACTCGTTAAGCCCTCGCGGGCATCACCGACTACCGCAACCGACACCCGCTTAATGGCATCAAAGCGCGCGGCATTGATCGAGATGAACCGCGCCGTGGGTGAAAAAAGGGTCCAGGAACCGGTGGTGAAATCCTGCAGCCGAGTCCCGACGGCGATTATCACATCAGCCTTGGCACAAAAGGCATTGGTCGCGTCGGCGCCAGTAACCCCAAGTGGCCCGACATAACAAGGGTGGTCGGCAAGTAGTGACGATTTACCCGCGATGGTCTCGACAACGGGAATGCCGTGGGCTGATGCGAAAGCCGCTAGCTCCGCCTCGGCACGTGAGTAGTGCACGCCACCGCCGGCGATGAGCACCGGCCGCCTCGCGGTGGCGAGCAACGCAATTGCAGCTGCCACTTCATCGACATCGGGCCGTGGGCGTGAGATCGCGCGCACTTTTCGCTCGAAGAAGGCTTCCGGATAGTCGTGTGCGGTGGCGGCTACATCCTGCGGGAGCCCAAGAAATGCAGGACCACACTCACCGGGATCTAGGAGCATCGAAACCATCTGGGGTAGCGCGGTAAGCACCTGGGCCGGGTGGGTAATGCGGTCCCAGAATCGGACCACCGGCCGGAAGGCGTCATTGACGGTTGTCGATGGGGAACCAAAATGTTCAACCTGCTGCAAAACCGGGTCCGGAATCCTTGTGACGAAAGTATCGCCGGAGATGATCAGCATGGGCAATCGATTAGCCATGCCAACAGCTGCTGCAGTTACCAGGTTCGTGGCTCCTGGGCCAATTGATGAGGTGCAGACCATTACTTGTTGTCGGCGCATCGCTTTTGCGAAGGCCACCGCCGCCAACCCCATACCTTCTTCGCTTTGGCCCCGCCAGACCGGCAATTCATCACGATGCATCTCCAGACTATGACCAAGGCTGGTGACATTTCCGTGCCCGAAGATGGCAAATACCCCGGGAAATAGCGGCACTTCAATACCGTCGACCTGGATACGCTGCGCGATGAGGTATCGCACGATTGCTTCGGAGGTGGTGCAACGATTATCTACATCTAATGCTTTCATCAATACCCCACCTTCAGATCGCGAACGGTCTCCCAGGTGCGCGACTCCCAGGAATCAATTAGTGCTTGCTGCACGCTTACGACATCAACTGCCTCGGCGAAACTCGGGCTAAACCCTTCACCCGTGGCTAAAGATTGCATGAATGCGAAATCCTCGATGGCGATTAGATCCTCAAAGCCGATGCTATTTGCTTGACCCGGCGCAAATGCCCCGTGGTACGGAAATCGATCTCCGCCGAAAATTGTCGTGTAACCAGAATTTAGGCCAGTTTCTTGACGGTAGTACTTAAGTTCATTTAGCTTTTCTAGGTTCCATGCCAGAGCCCCCTTGGTGCCGTACACCTCGAAAGCATTTTGACTCTCGGGGCCCATAACAGTGCGACTGACTTCGAAAGTGCCCGTTGCGCCGTTCGTGAATCGGCAGAGCATCGAAGCGAAGTCCTCGTTCTCCACTTCACCAGTCGGGTCACCTCGATTACCTCGCCCGTAGTGACTCGCGGCCCCTGCTGGCAAGGGCCGACTCGTAATAGTGGTGTTACGCATTCCGACTACTTCGCTGATATCCCCCACCAGGTATTGAGCCATCGACACCGAGTGGCTGAGGATATCGCTGGAGACTCCGTATCCCGCCTCGCCCAACTTGAATCTCCAGGTCAGTAAACCAAGTTCATCACTTCCGTACATGGACAGGAAGCGACCTCGGTAATGAGTGATCTGACCAAGCGCCCCACCACTTATCAGGTCACGCGCATGGATAACCAACGGTGACCACAAGTAGTTGTATCCGACGCCGCTCGCCACACCAGCGGCCTTGGCGTACGCAAACGCTTGAACCGTCTGCTCTGGCTTGCCACCGATTGGCTTCTCACTGAAAACAGCTTTACCTGCAGCCGTCGCAGCTTCAATCATCGAAAGGTGCATCATGTTGGGAGCGGTAACCCAAACTGCGTCGACATCATCGGCGGTGGCGGCCGCCCGCCAGTCATCGGTAGCACGGCTGAAACCGAAATCCGCAACGGCCCGCTCGCGCCGACTTGCATCGGTGTCTGCGCACACCACTAACTCGGGATTGAAATCACGCTCGGGGAACAACGAAGGGATGCGCAGCGCAGAACGGCTGTGAGCCTGCCCCATCCATCCGAGGCCGAGCACCGCTATGCGGATCTTCTTCATCGCTGCACCCTGCCGAGGGCGGATGTGACCGGGCACCGTGGGTCCGGCTCAAGTGACTGCCAGTCGTCGCGAATCCAATGGTGGGCCGGATCATCACAAAAACTCATTGTTCTCTCGGCATCCGGACCGGCTAACACATTTAGAAAGTACATCGGATACTCCGGGGGCGCGATAGTTGGGCCGTGGTAGCCCTGCGGAATGAGATAGATATCCCCATCATGAATCGTGACGGTGTCGTCGACGCTGCCATCTACGGTGTAGACGTGAAACAACCCTTGCCCTTCCTGGTCGCCGTGAGCTGACTCCTGCTTGCCAATTCGGAAGTAATAGATCTCCTCGTTATTGGTTGGGCAATCAGTGATTCCGTCATGGCGGTGCGGCGGCCAAGAGGACAAATTGCCACCGGGAGTGAGCACCTCGCACACATTGATTTTGTCGGCCGCCCTAAATGAATCCGGCGTAGCGATATTGGTGACCTGACGAGTAGCGCGACCGGCGCCGCGCACTTCGACCACGACTTCGGAAGCCGGCGTGTAGCAGGCCGGGTAGACATGCGTGGCCCGAGCGGTACAGAGAGCGACTTCACCGGCACCGGCACTGACGGTCAATGTCGATCCCAGCGGCACATAAAGCCAGTCACTAACCGAATCGAATACACCACGGCGCCCAGCCATCGGATAGGTAATTTCGTCGACGGTGACAAGCAGATCGCGAGCCGAAAGCGGAACAAGTACTCCTTCAATCCCGTCCATCTCGCGGGTAAAAGAAATAGTTTCGCTGACCTCGAAAACCTCGACACCACAAAATGCCCAACCCGCAACTTGCGGATCAACACTGACCAAAGTGTTTTCGGTGGCAAGTTCTCCCGCTGGCCGGTGCCAATTCACTTTCATCGCGCTCCCCCGTGCACCAGTCCGCGAATATTCGGCGCCGCCAATGCCGATTCCCAATTATCAAATACCTGCTCCCAGCTGGCACCGATATCACCTCCCAGCAGCAGTATCGGGAAAGACGTTGCCGCGGCGATTTTTTCTGGATTGGCGATGGCCGCTGGCTCGCGCTCCCGGGCCTCAATCAGCTCGAGGCATTGCGGAGTTTGCAAGACGCTCACGTGTTGGATCCCTCCCGGTGCACTGAAATGAAATCGGTCAGCGCCTCCAACTGCGGCATGGAATCAGCACACATCAATCGCGATGCCACATAGGCTCCGGCACCGTTGGCCAATTCTCCCATGGCAAGAAGCGACAACCCATTAAGTAGCCCATAAACGAGTGCGCCACCAAACGCATCCCCGGCACCAAGACCACAGACCAATTGGATTCGCAATGGCTCAACACGTACCCGCTCGGTGGCACTGGCAAGCAGAACTCCCCCACCACCCATCTTTATGCAGGCCAAGGTGACCCCGCGATTCAGCAGGTTATCTGCTATCGCAAGCGGATCGGTCTCACCGATCGCCATGTCACATTCGGCGATATTGCCCACCACCACCGTCGATAAGGCAATTGCGCGCTGGGCGGCGGCCCGTGCCCGCGCGACATCTGACCATAAACTTGGACGGTAATCTAGGTCAATTAAGGTGTGCGTCTTTCGCGCACGCTGATCAAGCCAATTGAAACAGGCGGCCGCCGTTTCACCCGTAGCCAGTGCACATGCACTAATCCACAGGGCTTTGACCTCTTGGATCGTTGCTGGTGAAATATCCGAGGCCAAGATATTGGTATCGGGAGCTGCAGCACCCCGGAAAAAAATGATGGATGGATCCTCGGGTGGGTCCAATGATGCGAGCACTACCGGGGTCTGGCCCCCGGGCTCAATCCCCACGAATTCGGTATCGACACCGAAGCTGGTGAGCTTACCCAGGACATACGGTGCCAACAGGTCACTGCCGACTTTGGTTGCCACCGCAGCCGCAAGCCCAAGGCGTGCTGCCGCAACTGCGACATTGGTGGGACTGCCCCCGATGGATTTTCTAAATGTCTGCGGGTCCGCAAAAGATTGATAAGCCTCCTGGGCATAAAGATCAACACTGATCCGTCCAACCGTGATTAAGTCCAAAGCCATAACGTGGCCTACTACCGATTTACCTTGGGGGCAACTACATCGCGCAGATAGGCCATGGACTCCGAGACTGCGGAGATTGGCCCGGCACCGACATCAGGTAGCGCACCGGTAATCGAGGTGTCCTGCTCAATGACGTACCACCCGCGGTACCCGCCAAGCTCTAAAGTCTCGATCACCTCCGAAATTTGGACATCACCTTGCCCCAGCGGAGTAAAGAGTCCACCTTGGACACCCCCCATGATCGACATCTCATGGCTTAGCACCGGACCGGCGATCTTCATGTCCACATCCTTTAGGTGCACATGACCAACCCGCTCGGCCGCCTCGCGCGCGAATTCAACGGGATCGACTCCGCCGATTGCGAGGTGACCAGTATCTAGGCACCATTTGACCGCACAGTTATCGAGTACCCGTCGCACATCACTTGCGGTTTCAACCAAGGTTTGAACGTGTGGGTGCAGTACCTGCTGCAGCCCGTGTAACGCACAAATTTCATCGATGATGTCGAACATTTCGATCATGTGGGACATCTCAGCCGTGTCCAGGGGCCGCGGGGCCGACCAGCCCTCGTCCATCACCACCGCTGAAATGAACTCGGTAGCACCGGCCCGCTCAAAAAAGGCGGCGGTCGCCATGGCGCTTGCGATCGTCGCAGCTCGCTGTTGCCGATCATGCAATATCAGCGGAGTGAATCCGCCCAGCAAAGTCATCTCGAACTCGGCGAGTTCGGCTTTAACCGCCTCCGGGGAGGTTGGCAGGAATCCCGGGGCGCCGAGTTCGGTGGCCGAAAGCCCCAAACTGGCCATCTCCCGCAAGACCCGGCCGGTGGGCAACCTCGCCCCCCATCCGGGTACTTCGCAAACCCCCCATGAGATAGGGGCCGACGCAACTCTTGACATCAGGTCAGTCATGGTGGATTTCCCGGGGTATCGGTACGGGTATTGGAACGGTCCAACGCAGCGTGCCACAATATGCAGACGAACGCAAGCACTCGATCTGGAGGCGCAGGCCATGACAACAACCGGCAAGTTGGGCATCGCCATCGCCGGAGTTGGCCGGATCGGCCAACTACATGCGCGTGTCATCACCGAGCAAGTACCAAATGCTCGGCTAACCGCCGTCTACGACATCTCGGCCGATACCGCGGCCGCCGTCGCCAACCATTTTGATGTTGCTGCCGCCTCCGATATCGATGAGCTGCTTGCCGCCCCTGATGTTGACGCCATCGCGATCTGCACCGCCACCCCAACCCACGGTGAACTGATCATCAAAGCGGCCGCCGCCGGCAAGGCAGTATTCTGTGAGAAACCGATAAGCATGTCTCTGGCTGAAGTTGATGCCGCCCTAGCAGCAATCGAGGCGGCCGGGGTGCCATTCATGGTTGGGTTCAATCGAAGATTTGATCCCGGGCACGCCAGCGTTCAGCAGGCTGCGAGGTCTGGTGCCCTCGGCAGACTCACTATGGCGCGCATCACCAGTCGGGATCCGGCCCCACCACCAATTGAGTACCTCAAGATGAGCGGCGGAATTTGGGCCGACATGCTCATCCACGATTTTGATATGGCCAATTTCATCATGGGCGCCCCCGTGGTTAAGGTTTGGGCACAAGGCGCAGCCCTCTTTGATGAGCAAATTGCAGCAATTGGTGATTTCGATACTGTCATTGCGGTTCTGACGCACGCCAACGGAGCCATCACCACAATTGATGGCAGTCGAAAAGCCGTCTACGGCTACGACCAACGGGTAGAGGCCTTCGGGACATCAGGTATGGCGATCTCGGACAATCAGCGGATCAACAACTCACAGATCTACATGCCAGAATCCTCCCAGCAGGCCCCGTTCCAATACTTCTTCCTCGAGCGATACGCCGAGTCTTTCAAGAATGAATGGCTGGCCTTCACCAATTACGTTTTGAATGGCGGGGCCTCCCCGGTCTGCGGCGCCGACGGCCGCGCACCGGTAGCAATCGCAATGGCGGCCGCCATGTCAGCGACCCAAGGCCGGCAGGTCAGCATCGACGAAATCAACTGAAAATGGCAGCACTCAGACCGACAATTAAGGACGTCGCCGCGCTGGCCGGTGTCTCCAAGTCATTGGTCTCATTGGCAATGCGCGATAGTGGCCGGGTTTCACCAGAAAGCCTGGCCGCAATCCGGGCTGCGGCTGGCGAACTTGGCTACCGCCCCAATGCCGCAGCGCGCAGTCTTGCCGATCGGCGAAGTAACACCATTGGCGTTCTAGTTCAGGATTTACATAATCCAATTTCCGCCGAAATCATCGATGGAGTGCAACGGCAAGTTCGCGCGAGCGGGTACCACACCATGCTCGTTACCGGCAGCGAAGAAGCCGAATTGGAGCAGAGCGAGATTGAGAAATTACTTGAATTTCGAGTTGAGGGGCTAGTCATAATTGGGCACCGCATGCCCGCCGGTGCACGTGCGGCCATCAAGGGCAACTGCCCCACGGTGATTATCAGTCGCGCAGAGTCTGATATCGCCGGTCTCGATTCCATCAGCAATGACGACAACGCCGGGGGGCGAATGGCCGTCGATCACCTCTATAGCCTTGGACATCGAGCCATCGCACACATCACCGGTGGTGATAACAAAGTCGCACTTATTCGCAAATCCGGATACGAGTCCGCAATGACAGGCTACGGCCTCGCCACGCAACTGGCCAGCTACGAAGGTGCCTTTACCGATGAAGGTGGCTACCGCGGGACTTGTGCAGCCATTGACTCCAAGATGGGGCATAGTGCGATTTTTGTCGCTAATGACCTGGCCGCGGTCGGCGCACTCGCGGCAGCCGCAGATCGTGGCCTTAAGGTGCCCGATGAGTTATCGATAATCGGCTATGACGGTATGGCACTCGGTGGCCTGCGTTCAATTAGTCTCACAACAATCGCGCAGCCTCTCGCGACGATGGGCCTTGACGCCGCCGCCCTTCTCTTCTTGCGCATCAAAGACCCCACCCGGCCACCTGTTCATATCGGGCTCGAACCCACGCTCGTGATTCGCAACTCCACCGGCGTCTATCACCAGTGAGCCGCGAACCGCTAAGGTTCGGACATGTCTATGGCCGCCTTAACCTTGCTCATCTTCGCCGTTGTACTGGCGATTTTTGCCGCTGCCTTCATCCTCTTAGGGATGTCAAATGAGCGCGCCTACTGGTCACAGCGCGATCCAACCGGCGACGCCCGAAAAGATGCGACCCCACTGTCCGCAATCGCCAAGAACACCTTGCACTATGCGGCCGGTGAATATCGGGCACCACTTAGGGTCGTGGCGATCGGCGTCCTGATGTGGTGGATTGCCGTCGCCTGCTTGATTTTAAGTATCGTGGTGCAGGCCTTTTAGCCACGCACTGGACTTCGAGTCGGGCTGACAGGACTTGAACCTGCGGCCTTCCGGCCCCCAGCCGGACGCGCTACCAAACTGCGCCACAGCCCGCGCAGCCGAACTCTACATGCGCCGGCCTACGCCCTTCATCGACGGGATCGTTTCTCGCGCACCCGCATCACGATACGAATCGGAGTGCCGGCAAAACCGAAGTCCTCCCGTAGTCGGCGCTCAATAAAACGCCGGTAGCCGGCCTCCAGGAACCCGGTGGTAAATAGCGCGAAGGTTGGTGGTCCTACTGAAACTTGAGCCGCGAATAAGATTCGCGGCTGCTTGCCCCCACGTAATGGGTGTGGGTGAGCCTGGGTTAATTCGGTAAAGAACTGATTGAGCCGACCGGTCGAGATTCGAGTTTCCCAGCCCGCAAGGGCCGCCTCAAGGGCAGGTGTTAACCGGTCCATGTGACGCTTGGTGCGCGCTGAAATATTAACCCTTGGAGCCCAAGCAACTTGCGCCAAATCGCGATCGATTTCGCGCTCTAGGTATATTCGTCGATCCTCGTCACTCAGATCCCATTTATTAAAAGCGAGAATTAGTGCACGCCCAGATTCATTGACCATTGAGATAATTCGCACGTCTTGCTCACTCAGTACCGTCGAGGCATCGATCAGCACTATGGCAACCTCTGCCCTATCAAGGGCACCTTGGGTTCTAAGGGTGGCGTAGTACTCATGACCACTTGCATCCTTGGAGCGGCGCCGAATACCCGCGGTATCGACGAACCACCACAAGCGATCATCGAGGGTGATCAACTCATCAACAGGATCAACGGTAGTGCCGGCAACTTCATCAACAACAACGCGTTCGGAACCTGCCAAGGCATTCAGTAGTGAAGACTTACCGACATTGGGCCGGCCCAGCAGCGCTACTCGTCGTGGTCCGCCTTCACGCGAGGTGCCGTGCCCAACTTCGGGAAGCATCTTCACGATGTCGTCCATCAAGTCGCCAGCACCGTGGCCATGCAGGGCTGATACTGGAAGCGGCTCCCCCAAGCCAAGTGACCATAGCTTTGTCGCCTCAATCTCGGTGGCCCGATCATCCACTTTGTTTGCGACGAGAAGGACCGGCTTGCCCGACCTGCGCAGCACCTTCACCACGGCTTCGTCTGTGTCGGTTGCCCCAACTCGAGCATCAACCACGAACACCACAGCATCAGCATCGCTTACCGCGCGCTCAGCTTGTGCGGCAATTTGTGCTTGTAATCCACGAACTTTCAAATCCCAGCCACCCGTATCTATAACCATGAAGCGCTTACTGTTCCATTCGGCTTCGTAAGTTACGCGGTCTCGGGTAACGCCTGGTACATCTTCGACCACGGCCTCGCGGCGCCCAATAATGCGATTGACAAGGGTTGATTTGCCAACATTCGGACGACCAACAACAGCCAGCACCGGAAGCCCGGGTTCACCATCACCGGGTTGAGTTAATTCAGCCAATGCGCTGTCGAAGTCACCGAATTCGCCACGTGCGGCAGCCAAGGCGGCCTCCAGCACTAAATCTTCGGCCCCGTCCGAATCATCATCGTCAATCCCGTAATCGTCAACTCCGGCAGCACTTGGGTCGTCGGCGCTGAGATCGAGCGCCGCATCATCTTCGTCGCCTACGGCAACCCATCCATCACTCATCAGTGCACCCTTCCAATTACCGGCCGGCCACTTCGCCTGGCACTTTCATTTCTAGCGTCGCTCGTCAACTGACGAACCCTTTCGCTTAAGCCTTGAACAACCCGATACGCACACGGATCCGAAGTATCGAATTCGCTCGCACTGGGCGCGATCGTGCTTGGTGCGCAGAAGTAGACCTCGATTTTAGAGCGCAATCTGGGTGGATCCTCCGCGATCTTTCCCGACCCTCCGATAACCACTACCGGAGTGATAGGGACCGACCCGTGCGCCAATAAATATCCAAGGGGTGGAACATCTGCGGTCACCATGATCGCAGCACCTGCCTCGAGCAGTTCAAGTGCCCACTGCGCGGCGGCAATTCCCGGGGGAAACACCGGAATATCACCTAGTTGCGCTAGCGCCCCAGGAGCCAATGTGTGAATTGGTCGGCAAGCTACCGATCCAACTAATGCGGCCGAAAACAAGTTTAAGTCGCTTCCTACCAGCAGGGCTGGGCCGTGTGCGGGGACATGGTGGCGACCGTGCACCTCAACGCGATAGGCCGCCCGCGCTAGCAGGGCACCTATATTTCGCGAGTGCGCTGCCCGGCCTGCCAATTTCTCTGAGCCGAGCCCACTCACCGCTGCACACCAGCAGCAAGGACACACACTTGCTCGATAACTTCAATCAGTGTGAAATTTGTGGTGTCGACAACTCGCGCATCATCGGCCTGAGTCAGGGGTGAGATCTCGCGGCCGGAATCGTAGGCATCACGTTTAAGCAGTTCTGCCTCGGTTACCGCTACCGTAGCCGGCTCAGGAAGTTCACCGGCACCGTTCTCCAGTGCGCGACGTTGAGCTCGAACCGCGGGGTCGGCCACGAGGAAGATCTTCAGATCGGCTTCAGGCACGACGACGGTACCGATATCGCGACCCTCTACAACAATGCCGACATCGGCATCGCGGGCGGCCTGTACTTGCGAGCGTTGAATCTCGACGAGTCTTTGGCGCACACCTGGCACAGCGCTCACCGCGCTAACAGCCGCGGTTACCTCCGAACCTCGAATGGACTCTGCGACATCTCGCCCATCCAGCCAGACCTCAGGGGCACTGGGGTCAGTAACACAGATAATGCTTGCGTTCTCGGCCACCACTTCAACTGCGGCTTCATCAGCAACATCAACACCAGCCGCAAGCACCGCCACGGTCATGGCGCGATACATTGCGCCGGTGTCGAGATAACGCATACCGAGTTTGGCTGCCACGCCACGGCAGACACTTGATTTACCTGACCCTGCCGGACCATCAACCGCAATTACTAAAGCATTAGATGCGGACATCAAAACTCCGGTCACGCAAGGCTGCTGCAAGAGTCTCTACATTGTCTGGACGTACCGAAATCTCTACTAGGCCACTAGGCCGGCCGAGTACATGCTCGATTCGAACATCTTCAAGGTTGACATTTGCCTCGCCCGCAGCAGTAAAGAGTCGCGCCAACTCACCTGGCTTATCGGCGAGCATGACTCCAACGATTGCTATCTCGATTTGTTCGGCACCATGCTTTCCGGGGATCCGCGCGCGACCCAACGCACCGGTTTGCAAAGCACTACTGACTCTCACGGTCTGCGAAGCATCGCCGGCCGAAATGGCCTGCAAAGCTGCAAGTGTCACCGTGAGCTCAGTCACTACGTTCGACAGCACTTCGGCGACTTGCTTCGCATTTACACTAAGAATATCGGTCCAAAGCGCACTGTCAGATGCAGCGATGCGAGTCATATCGCGTAACCCTTGCCCCGCGATGCGCACATAATCTGGGCTCGCATTAGTTAATTGGGCGGCCAACACACTCGAAAGAAGTTGCGGAGTGTGAGACACCAAGGCCACGGCGCGATCATGCTCATCGGGTGTCATCTCAACCGCATATGCACCACATGTTGAAACCAGTTGGTAGGCCTGACTCAGGTGTTCGACAGCGGTCAACTCACTCGGGGTCAATACCCATAGGCGATCATCGAGTAAATCACCACGGGCCCCGGCCGCGCCAGCAACTTCGCGGCCGGCCATCGGGTGCCCACCAACTAACCGCCTTGGGTCGGCACCTTGATCAACCGCATCTGCGAGAACTTGCGCCTTAACCGAAGTGACGTCCGTGATCGTAGCCTCAGAAAATCTCTTGGACACCTGCGCAAGTACTCCACCGGCGTAGCGCGGCGGCACCGCCACCACTACGAGTTTCGGGGTTATCTCTCCATGAGAAACTAAACCCGCGCCAGCCGCCATCGCGGTTGCTAACTGGTTTGAATCAGTGTCCTCCAAAAACACCTCGACACCTGCTCGCTTTAACGCAAGTGCAATTGAGGTGCCTATTAAACCGGTACCAATGACGAGTACTGGACCGATAACGGCGGTCCCGCGGTCGAGGTTCACTGGTGTAGATCCTGCCGGAGCACTTCAGCCCCGCGCAGGTAGACATGGCTAATAAGTTCGCGGTCGCGATCTCCTTCTATGTGCATGAGAACTCGAACAACTTTGGGCAGGGCTCCCTGCACATCAATTTCCTGGGCGCAGAGCATCGGCACATCGACAAAGCCGAAGTCGCGGGCACCAGCCGCCGGAAACGCGGAAACCAAATCAGGAGTGGCGGTCAAAATCAAACTAATGACATCATCCGCGGTTATCTGGTTACGGTCGAGCATGGCACCGAGTAACTCTGAGACGGCTATTCGCATCTCAACTGGGTCATCGGCCTGCAAGCAGACGGCACCTCTAACTCCGCGCACCCGCACAGCCTACAGACCGGCCTGAGTGTACAAAGCGTGCAGTTCACTGCCCTCAAGCATGCGAAGGGCGCCGGGTCGTTGTTGGCCAAGAGATACCGGCCCAACGCGGGTGCGGACCAGAGCTAGCACCGGGTGGCCAATCGCGTCAAACATTCGCCTAACTATGCGATTTCGGCCCTGGTGAATGACTAATTCAACCATCGTTCGATCCGACAGCGCCTGCACGATTCTAGCCGTATCGCACTTGGCCAACCCATCGTCGAGCTCCACGCCCTGACGCAAGGCCCGGAGCCCATCGCGTTCGACCACGCCGGCTACGGTTGCAAGGTAAGTTTTTGCCACCTCATGTGTTGGGTGCCCAAGGTGCTGTGCCAATTGCCCGTCGTTAGTAATGATTAGCAAGCCTTCGGTTTCGGCATCAAGGCGCCCAACATGAAATAGGCGCTCGGGCCGATCGGTCACATAATCACCAACACACTTCCGGCCATGATCATCAGCCATGGTTGAGACCACACCTTTTGGCTTATTGAAAACCAGCACCACGGTATCGGGCGCAGTTGGCACGCGCTGACCATCTACCCGAACAATGGCCTTCGCCGGGTCAACCCTTGTGCCCTGCTCGACAACGATCTGGCCGTCAACTTCGACGCGACCTGAGGCGATGAGTTCTTCGCAGGCTCGCCTGCTCCCTAGACCGGCCTGAGCCAATACCTTCTGGAGTCGCAAACCTTCTGCAGCCGAATCTTCATTGGCTTGTGTCACTAGTCTCCCGTGGCTACCGAATCAAGTACGTCATCTAGGTCAGCTAGATCCGGTAGGTGTTCGGCGATCGGTGGGAGATCATCAAGGGAGGCAATACCCAGACGCTCCAGGAAGTGTGAGGTTGTTACATAAAGAATTGCACCAGAATCACCTTGATCGCCCCCTTCCGCTATTAGCCCGCGGCTAAGCAAAGTTCGGATAACTCCATCGACGTTAACCCCGCGAATCGCGCTGATGCGACCGCGTGAAACCGGCTGTCGATAAGCGATCACCGCAAGCGTCTCCAGGGAGGCTTGGGTAAGGCGAGCCTGCTGGCCATCGAGTACCCAGCGTTCGACTAGTGGTGCGCAATCTGCACGCGTGTAAAAGCGCCATCCACCGGCAACCTCGCGCAGTTCAAACCCGCGCCCCTGCTCGGTGTATTGCTTGGCAAGGTCGTGGACACTCTCCCAGACATCATCAGAGGGGCACTTGATGGCTTCGGCCAAGGCGAGCACGCTCATCGGCTCATCGGT
>JBIIOU010000185.1:0-4012 GCA_044336815.1 Candidatus Nanopelagicales bacterium
GGCTTCAATCGCCGCAGCAATTGATGGTGCACCAATTTCATCAGTAATCTCATCGGGTTCGGTCATCGACTCAGTAACCACACTTTCAGTAGTAACACTCTCTGAACTCATCAACTTACCCATCGACTTACTCATCAACATTCACCTCTGTCTCTTGCTCGGCAGGTAATTCATCGATGTCGCGCTCAACGTCGAACTCATCGGTGACGTCAATAGTTACGTCATCGGTTCCCGTCCAGCGAATCGTTAGGTCACCGAGTGGGGTGATCTGCTCGAATGCCACAACCGTTTCACGATACAACTCCAAAAGTGCCAAGAACCTCGCCACAATCAACAAGGTGGTATCGCAATCGGCGATCAAGGCTCGAAATGTCGAGACCCGTTGCCGACGTAAACGATCAACAATAATATCTGCCTGCTCTCGCACGCTTACCCGCTGTAAATGCAGGTGCGAGACCGATACAGATTCAACGGGTTTGGGAGCAAGGGCCCGCGCAGCAAGTGCGGCGAACTGCTCTGGACCCAGGCCAAGTAGCACCTCTGGCAGCATGGCTGCAAAATGTGGTTCAAGGCCAACCGTGCGCGGTACTTGCCTACTGGCCAAATCGAATCGCTGTGAAAATATCGTCGCAATCTCTTTAAAAGCCCGATACTGCAATAGTCGCGCAAACAAAATATCTCTAGCTTCGAGTAACGCGAGGTCTTCCTCGTCCTCAACTTCACCGCTAGGCAAGAGCCGGGCCGCTTTCAAATCCAGCAAGGTTGCCGCAACGACCAGGAAGCTGCTGGCTTCATCCAGTTCCCATTCAGAACCTTTTGCGCGGATGTAGCCGATGAACTCGTCAGTGACTTGATGCAACGCTATCTCTGTTACTTCAAGCTTATGCTTCGAAATTAGCGAAAGCAGCAGATCAAATGGACCCTCGAAGTCACCGACACGTACTAAGAACCTACCGGTTGTTCCAGTGCCCCCGTCGGCGGCTTGCTCGGCTGCTGCCTCGACTATGTCAGTCGGTGCGGTCACCTGTCTAGAACCTCCCGCGCCAACTGCTCGTAGGCCTTGGCGCCGGAACTGCCCGGTGCAAATTGCGTGATTGGTTCGCCAGCGACTGCGGCATCTGGGAATTTAATCGTTCTATTGATGACCGTCTGAAACACTAGGTCACCGAACGCTTGGACAACGGTTTGGTAAACCTCGCGACTATGCAGGGTTCTCGGGTCGTACATGGTTGGCAGCACCCCGATTATTTTTAGGCTGGGGTTCAGTCTGGCGGTCACTTTGTCAAGGGTGTCCTTGAGTAGCGCGACACCACGCAGGGCGAAGTACTCACACTCCATGGGGACGATAACCCCGCTACTTGCGGTCAAAGCGTTCAAAGTCAAAAGGCCCAGGGAGGGTTGGCAGTCAATCAGGATTACGTCGTACTCCCCCAATACCGGCTCAAGTGCCCTGCCGAGTGCATGCTCTCGCCCAACCTCAGTAACCAATTGGAGCTCAGCAGCCGATAAATCGATATTACTGGGCAGGAGATCAAGGTTTTCAACTTCGGTAGACACGATGACATCGCCAATATGGCAGTCGCTCTGAGTAAGTAAGTTATAAACAGTTAAATCCATCTCGTTTGGGTTCAAACCAAGTGCCACCGAGAGCGCGCCCTGTGGATCAAAATCTACGAGTAGCACTTTGCGGTTGTAGCCAGCAAGTGCCGCACCCAAACTGACCGTGGAGGTTGTCTTGCCCACGCCACCTTTTTGGTTCACCATCGAAATAACTCGGGCCGGGCCGTGGGAGGTCAGCACGGACGGTTCGGGGATAGCGCGGGCGACTCGTTTGAAGTTCGGGTCGTCGGAATCCATGGTGACCCTTTCTTTCGCTCAATCGGGGTATCAACAACCGGGTCGTTAGCGGCTGGCCATAAACAACTAGCTCATGAGCAAGTTGATCAGCTAACCGCTAACCAGCCTGAGCCTACCGGGCTAGCCACTTAGTGAGCCGGAGCACGGCCGTGGCCGAACGCACAACTCGCTCGGAGGTGACCAGTTTTGGCAATTCAACGGTCAAAGCGATGGCCCCAAGTTGACCATCGACCCACCCGGTCATGGTGCCGTGGCAAGGCCCCGGGCAGCCCACCACCTTCGCCGGCAGCCTGAGCCAGGTCGCCAGCCGCTGTCCGGCCGGTCGACTATTCGGGTGAGTTAGGTCTACGACAGCAAATGGCTGGTGGAATGACACCAGTGCCTTGGGGTCAATGCGCTCTAAAAAAGCCGTGACAGCCTTGGCCTCCGGCTCACTGCCAGCCCTGGGGCCGGACCAACTTGAGCTACCTCGACCTTGCTGAAGCCAGTCATTTGGGAAGTTGCGATTTAAGTCAACCCCGGAAGCGGTTACCCGAGTGTTAGCCGCAGCGCCATCAGGATTCATGCTGCTGATAATCCAGATAGCCGATTCGCCCGGGAGCGCATTCCGGCCACTCAATCGACGAGCGATCTCATAATTCGGTCGTCGTCGGTTCGAGCCCGACCCGCCCCACTCATGAAAAAGTCCTTCAAAAAAGGCGATTTGTAATTGAAGGCGGCAGGAATGGCGCCGGATGTCAATGCGCGGTTGCCGCGATCTCGCCGGGACTCCAGCCCACCGAGAGTTCTTGTTCGGGTGAACTGGAGAAGCGCTTCAGATCACTACCGTTGGGCCGGATCAGATAGATGTCGTAGTTGCCCTCATGATTGCTTGCGAAGGCGATCCAATCACCGCTCGGCGACCACGCAGGCGTTACGGCCCCGCGCATTTTCGGAAAGATGCCAGGAGCGCTGAACACGGGAGTATCTGCGGGAATGCGCGTGATCTGGCGCTGGTTCGATCCGTCGGCATCCATTACGACGAGTTGCCCGACTCCATCCACGATCGTCTGGACCACGATCTGAGTGCCGTCGGGAGACCACGATCGACTTTCTTGGTTGTCCAAGCCAGTGGTGAGGCGAGTCCCGGGCCCTCCGTCGGAGGGCATGACCCACAAGTCTTGGAATAAGTCCGGACTTGCTTCGTCAACATCGCTGGCGTAGAGCAGCAGTGTGCCGTCGGGAGAGAACTTCGGGCCCACGTGTTGTACGGGAGGATTGGTGAAGGTCAACTGCCGCACGTCGGAGCCGTCGGCCTCCATTGAGTAGATCTCATAATTGCCATCTTCATCACTTGTGAATGCGATACGTGATGAGTCGGGAGAGATACTCGGAACCATGCTCCATTGTTCGCCTTCATTGAGCACCGTTACTTTTCCATTTGCGGGATCCAAGCTTTCAATCGAGGATCCGTCGCTATCCACTTGCGAGTAGACGATGAAAGAGCCGTTGGGTGCGGCGATGCTGTGTGCCTGCACCCCGGGGCCCGTCGTCATTTCGATTTCATCGCCAGTGGCCGGGCTGATGGCGATAACATGTCCGGCTTTCCCGTCGTAGCGGGTGTAAGTGAGAGTTCCGGAATCTACATTTGAAGATTGCGTGGCGCAGCCGGTGAGGGCTGCTGATGTCAGGAGGCCTGCTGCAATGATGAATCGCATGCGGGACGTTAACACAATTACCGACCTCGAGCGCTTCTCTTGTTGGTCGGCGTCCTGTTCGTCTTTGCCATGCTGGCTTACAGGTCTGGATCGGATTGCGTCTTGGGAGCCAATATAATTACGCGCCATGAGCAATGGACTAGTCAGATGCACAGACGCGAACGCAGTGGCGGTGCAGGTGTCATGAAGGTCTTCGGAAGATTTACGCTCGCTCTCGCGGCCGTAGCGACTTTTGCTATCGCAGTTCCTGAGGCGGCTAATGCCTGCACTCGAATCCTCTGGAACGACAATAACGTGGCCGTCCTTGCCAGCCGAAGCGCGGATTGGCTCTTTCCGACAGAGCCTGAATTGATTGCTATGCCTCGCGGGATGAAGCGGGATGGAGGTGTATTCGAAGGACAGCAACAGATTCCCGTGAACCCCGCCAAGTGGACATCTCGCCAGGGGAGCGTAGCCGT
>JBIIOU010000161.1:0-5078 GCA_044336815.1 Candidatus Nanopelagicales bacterium
GCCCGGTAATCGTTAAACATCTAGCGACTGCGGCGAAGAAGCATGGTGCAACAATTTTGGCGCACGGATGCACGGGTAAGGGCAATGATCAAGTTCGGTTTGAGGTCGGAATTGCCAACCTAATACCTGATATGACATGTATTGCGCCCGTGCGTGACTATGCGATGACTCGCGATAAGGCGATTGAGTTTGCTGAACTGAATAACTTGCCAATAGATCAAAATAAGAAGAACCCCTATTCGATCGATGCAAACGTTTGGGGGCGAGCGATTGAGACCGGGTTCCTCGAAGATATTTGGAATGCGCCCATCGAGGATATTTACGCATATACCTCGGATCCAACGATCGCCCGTGAGCCTGATGAAGTTCTGATCACCTTCAAAAATGGTGGGCCGGTTGCTATCGATGGCCGTCCGGTGTCGATGTTGCAAGCGATCCAGGAGTTGAATAAGCGGGCCGGTGCGCAAGGCGTTGGGCGTATAGACATGGTTGAAGATCGATTAGTGGGCATCAAGAGCCGTGAGGTTTATGAGGCCCCGGGTGCGATGGCCCTAATCGCCGCACATGAGGAGCTAGCCAATGTCACCGTAGAACGTGAACTTGCGCGGTTTGGTCGGGGAGTCTCACAACGCTGGACCGAATTGGTCTACGACGGCATGTGGTTCAGCCCATTGAAGCGCGCCCTCGACGTGTTCCTGGATGATCTCAATTCGACGATTTCGGGGGAGGTGCGAATGATTTTGCACGCGGGTCGGGCGGTTGTCACCGGGCGCAGGAGCGACCAGTCGCTATACGACTTTGACCTAGCCACCTACGACACCGGAGATACCTACGACCAGACCAAGGCCAAGGGATTCATCGATATCTACGGGATGTCGAGTTCCATCGCTGCTCGCCGTGATTTACAGGGGAAGTAATTAATGACAAGTGATCAGCCGACCCGGCTTTGGGGAGGTCGGTTCAATGGCGGGCCGGCCGATGCCATGGCGGCGTTAAGTGCTTCAGTGCACTTTGACTGGCGGCTCGCGCCCTATGACATTGAGCAGACCCGCGCCCATGCGAAAGTTCTTCAGGCGGCGGGCTTGTTAGGCACCGATGAACTCGCCTTGGTTGACAGCGCGTTGACGGCGATTGCCGCAGCCGTTGCAAGCGGGGCGATGGTCCCGGATGCTCGGGATGAGGATGTCCATACCGCGATTGAGCGTGCGTTAATTGAACGGTTAGGCGATCTAGGTGGCAAATTGCGTGCTGGGCGTAGTCGCAATGATCAAGTCGCGACCGACTTTCGAATGTATTTACGCGACCATGCGCGGTTCATTGCCGTAGCCGTTATTGATCTTATGGACGCTTTTGTCGTGCAGGCGAAGCAGCATGTTGAAACATTCTCACCAGGGTTCACGCACCTTCAGCATGCGCAACCAGTGTCATTTGGGCACGAGTTAGCAAAACACGTGCACGCATTGGCTCGCGATCTAGAGCGGTTAAGTGATTGGGATGCTAGGACTGCACGATCACCACTTGGTGCGGGTGCGTTGGCGGGTTCTAGCCTTGGGCTCGATCCTGAAGCCGTTGCTATTGCGCTGGGTTTCGATTCGGCACTTGGTAATTCAATTGACGCGGTAAGTGATCGCGATTGGGTTGCTGAGTTTCTTTTCGTAGGTGCGATGCTCGGAGTTCACTTGTCGCGCATTGGCGAGGAAGTTGTCTTGATGACTTCACGTGAGTTTGGCTGGGCCAGCCTTGATGATGCATGGTCTACCGGTTCGTCGATCATGCCACAGAAAAAGAATCCAGATGTAGCTGAACTTGCTAGAGGTAAATCGGGCCGACTTATCGGAAACTTAACCGGTTTGCTAGCCACATTGAAGGGTTTGCCATTCGCCTATAACCGAGATCTTCAAGAAGATAAGGAGCCGGTCTTCGACACCGTCGAGCAGTTACTCCTCGTTTTGCCGGCAATGACCGGCATGATCTCTACCTTGACTTTCAATACCGAATTGATGGCTGGCTCTGCGCCACAAGGCTTCGCTCTGGCAACTGATATTGCTGAGTGGTTAGTTCGCCAAGGCGTGCCATTTCGCGAGGCCCATGAGATAGCGGGTGCTTGTGTGAGGGCGGCGGAGTCACGTGGAGTTGAACTCTGGGATCTTTCGCCGAGTGAGTTTTCGGAAATATCCGTTTATCTGACACCGGAGGTGAGTGCAGTTCTCACGCTTCAGGGCTCACTTGATTCGCGGTCGGCATTTGGTGGCACGGCTCCGGTGCGGGTGCGTGAGCAACTTGCGAACCTCGCCGAGCAGAATGCACTTCTTCGAAGTCGTTGGGGTTAGCAACTACCAAGTTTACCCATCTACCAAGTTTGACTGTCACCATCTATCACGCGCCAGCAGTACCAGGCTGCGACACTTCGGTACGGCCTAAATTTTTCACCGAGTGGGTCAATCTGCTTCTCGGCGATGTCGCCATTATTTCCGTGAATTTGCTGCCAGCCTTTGCGCATCGCTAAGTCTCCGACCGGCCATACATCAAGGCGGTGCAAAGTAAACATCAAGAACATTTCGGCGGTCCATCTTCCGATGCCCCAAAGGCGCGTCAACTCGGTAACTATCTGTTGGTCTTCAGAGTGGGAGGCCGCGGCTTCTAGGTCCAGGTCCCCACTGTGCACTGCTTCGGCTAGCCCCTTGATGGTTCGCGTCTTAGCTCCAGAAAGTCCGGCGGCTCGAAGGTCGGTATCGCTGGCCTGCACCACCGCTAGTGGCGTGATGTCACCACCGAGGCTCGTTTTTACTCGTATGGTGATCGTGTCCGCGGCCTTTACCGAAAGTTGTTGGGCGATGACCGAGGTAACCAGAGTAGAAAAATGGGTGCCCCCTTCGTACTTCTCGCGGCCAATATTGCAAAGTGGGGAGGATTCAACGATTGGTCCAAATGCCGGATCTACGGCGACCAGATGATCGGCAGCTTTTCTCATAGCTTTCGAAGTGGGTGCCATACACGTAATTGTGTCAGCGTAGGCAAAGATGGTGCCCATGGGCACCGGCGACATCATCGATGAGCTGCTTTGGCGTGAACTCATTGCGCAAAGCACCGATATTGGAGCACTGCAAGCCGTCGCGGCGGCAGCACCAATCACCTTGTATTGCGGTTTTGATCCCACCGCACCGAGTTTGCACCTTGGTAACCTCGCGCAGATCCTCACGGTGCGCCGCTTCCAACAGTTTGGGCACCGGCCGCTTGCGCTAGTTGGTGGGGCCACCGGCTTGATCGGTGACCCGAAGGAAACTGGTGAGCGGCAGCTCAATACACGTGAGCTTGTTCAAGAGTGGGTGACACGCATTCGCGGCCAACTTGAACGCTTTTATGATTTTTCGGGTAGTAACGCCGCGGTAATGGTCAACAATTTTGACTGGACCGAAAACGTGACCGTGCTCGAGTTCATGCGCGACATCGGCAAGCACTTCAGCGTCAATCGGATGCTTGATCGCGAAGCCGTTGCAGCACGCCTTGCCGGGGGAGGTATTTCATATACCGAATTCAGTTACCAGTTACTCCAGTCATTTGATTACTTAGAGTTGTACCGGCGCTACGGGTGCGTGCTGCAAACCGGAGGCTCTGACCAGTGGGGCAATATCACCGCGGGGGTTGATCTAGTGCGCCGAGTTGAAAGCAAGAGTGTGCACGCGCTCACAACGCCGTTGATTACCAAGGCCGATGGCACCAAGTTTGGTAAGACCGAATCGGGCACCATCTGGTTAGACCCAGAGTTGACCAGCCCTTATGCCTTCTTTCAGTTCTGGCTAAATGCCGATGATCGTGATGTAGCAACCCTGCTTCATACCTTTAGTTTCCAGGGCCCGGAAGAAGTCGGTGGGTTGCTGGTGGCGACGGCCGAGCGCCCCCACGAGCGCGCTGCCCAGCGGGCATTGGCCGGTGAATTGACGACTTTGGTCCACGGTGCTAGCGAGGCGGCGGGGGCCGAAGCCGCCGGGCGAGCCCTATTTGGCCAAGGTGACCTCGCGAGTCTGCCGGTCGGGACTTTAACGGCTGCCTTACTGGAGACACCAAATGGTGAAGTCGCCGCGGCTGAGATAATTAATGGTCTTTTCCCCACCTTTGATGAGTTGCTGGTGCGTTGCGGCTTGGTAACCAGCAAAGCCCAGGCACGCCGCACCATTGCTGAAGGCGGCGCATACCTCAATAACGAGCGGGTGACTTCCGAAACTTTCCAACCGGCAATAACTGACCTCCTGCAAGGTAAATGGCTGGTGCTGAGGCGCGGGAAGAAGTCTGTCGGCGGTATCTGTATTTCCCTCTAACGCTAGAGGGGGAGCGGATTTGACTCGAGGCCCCTATTAGGCATAACCTTCGGGTCCCCCGTGGAGCAACGGACACTGATTTATCAGTAGGCCGGTCCGGAGGGTCGAACCGAAGAGCTAGACCTGCGAAACGCCCGATTTGTCCGGGATTTGACTTGCAGGGTGAAACTCACTAAGTTTGGATAGTTGCCCTAAAAAATGGCCGGAAGGCCTGATTTTGGTGCGCGCCCGCTCCTTGAGAACTCAACAGCGTGTCACATGTCAATGCCAATACCCCGTTCTGGGGCTTGGTTAATCGGCCGTTGGTCGGTTGCCATTTCTCAGACGGATTCCTTTGGTAGAAATATGAGCACACAGCTCATTCTCTGCCAGTATCAAAACAATTCATTTATGGAGAGTTTGATCCTGGCTCAGGACGAACGCTGGCGGCGTGCTTAACACATGCAAGTCGAACGGTGAAGGGGAGCTTGCTCCCTGGATCAGTGGCGAACGGGTGAGTAACACGTGGGCAACCTGCCCCTGACTTCGGGATAACGCTTCGAAAGAGGTGCTAATACCGAATATGAACGCGAAGGACATCCTTTGCGTTGGAAAGTTTTTCGGTCAGGGATGGGCCCGCGGCCTATCAGCTAGTTGGTGAGGTAACGGCTCACCAAGGCGACGACGGGTAGCCGGCCTGAGAGGGCGACCGGCCACACTGGGACTGAGACACGGCCCAGACTCCTACGGGAGGCAGCAGTGGGGAATATTGCGCAATGGGCG
>JBIIOU010000162.1:0-5059 GCA_044336815.1 Candidatus Nanopelagicales bacterium
CACTATGGCTGAGTTCATCTACACCCTCTATAAGGCACGTAAAGCACACGGCGACAAGGTCGTCCTCGACGATGTCACTTTGTCCTTTCTCCCCGGCGCCAAAATCGGGGTGGTAGGGCCAAATGGCGCCGGTAAGTCCTCACTGCTAAAAATCATGTCTGGGCTTGACGACGTCTCCAACGGCGAGGCGAAACTGATGGACGGCTTCACCGTCGGCTTCCTGCAGCAAGAACCCAAGCTTGATGAGACCAAGACGGTTTTAGAAAACGTCGAAGATGGTGTCGCCGAGAGCAAAGGCATGATCAATCGCTTCAACGAGATCTCAGCTGAACTAGCCAACCCAGATGCCGACTACGACACCCTGCTGGCCGAAATGGGCAAATTGCAGGAGGTCATCGATCACCGAGGTGCTTGGGATCTCGATGCACAACTTGAGCAGGCGATGGATGCGCTGCGGTGCCCGCCACCAGATGCCGATGTAAGCGTTTTGTCCGGTGGTGAAAAACGTCGAGTTGCCCTATGTCAGCTTCTTCTGCGGCAGCCGGATTTGCTGCTCCTGGATGAGCCAACCAACCACCTTGACGCCGAAAGTGTGCAGTGGCTCGAGCAACACCTCGAGAAGTATCCGGGCACGGTGATCGCGATCACCCATGATCGTTACTTCCTTGACAATGTGGCCCAGTGGATCCTTGAACTCGATCGTGGTCATGCCTATCCGTATGAAGGTAATTACTCGACCTACCTTGATACCAAATCAACGCGACTTAAAATTGAAGGCCAAAAGGATGTCAAGTTACAAAAGCGCTTGACCGAAGAACTCGAGTGGGTGCGCTCGAACGCGAAGGCTCGACAGACCAAGAGCCGGGCCCGCCTTGACCGATACGAAGAGATGGCGGCAGCGGCCGACAAAACCCGCAAGTTCGACATGGAAGAAATCCAGATCCCACCAGGCCCGCGCCTTGGAAGTTTGGTCGTTGAAGCCAAGGGGCTAACCAAGGGCTTCGGTGACCGGCTCCTTCTCGATGATCTCTCTTTCACCTTGCCGCGCAACGGGATAGTTGGAGTCATCGGCCCCAACGGTGTTGGTAAAACCACCCTTTTCAAGATGATTGTTGCGGCAACCGAGGGCGAAGTTGTGGATAAGGACGACCTACCCACCTCTGGTGAGATCCGCATCGGTGACACCGTCAAACTTTCCTATGTCGATCAGTCCCGATCAGGCCTTGACCCAACTAAGAATGTTTGGGAGGTGGTTTCTGATGGCCTCGACTGGATAAAGGTTGGTAACGTCGAGATGCCCTCGCGCGCCTATGTATCAGTCTTCGGATTCAAGGGGCCAGACCAGCAGAAGCCATCAGGGGTGTTATCCGGTGGTGAGCGCAACCGGTTGAACTTGGCCCTCACCTTGAAGATGGGCGGCAACCTATTGCTCCTCGATGAGCCCACCAACGACCTCGATGTTGAAACTTTGGGATCCCTTGAAAATGCTCTGCTCGAGTTCCCTGGGTGCGCGGTGATCACCTCGCATGATCGCTGGTTCTTGGATCGCATCGCAACTCACATTCTTGCCTATGAAGGTGATTCGCAATGGTTCTGGTTTGAGGGCAACTTTGAATCATATGAGAAGAACAAGGTCGAGCGGCTCGGTGCTGATGCCGCGCGGCCGCATCGGGCCACGTATCGCAAACTCACCAGGGGTTAAAGGTGAGAATCTTCCGTGTGCCGATCGAGCGAAGATTTAGTGACCTCGACTTTCTGCAGCACATAAATAATGTGGTCTATCACGACTACCTCCAAGAGGCTCGTATTCGATTGATGGGCGAACTGCTCAGTGAATTTGCGGAGGCCTATGTCCCGCAGGTCTTAGTGCGTCAGGAGATCAATTACCGAAAGACGCTGGTGCTGCGCCCCGAGCCCTTGATCGTCGAAGTTTGGGTCACTTCGGTGGGCCGCACCTCCTACGCACTTGGTTATCGAATCCTCGATGACGACGGCTCCCTCGCTGCAGATGCGACAAGTGTCATGGTGTGCTTTGATCCTGTTACCCAAGGGTCGGTGCCGATACCTGATGAATATCGAGCCGTACTAGTTGAAGCGACGGAAGGTATCGGATAGGTGACTAGTACGACATTGACCTTGGCCACCGATGATGCCCGGGTACTTGGTGCTTTTGGGCGTCGGCAATTGGTCTGGGATCCCCGTCTACCGGTGCGAGTGGTCTCAACAGCTTCAGCAATCGGTCTTTATACGGCACCTCCGTTGAATGTATTGGCTCTCTTTGCCGTGCCTGCGACCATCGAAGGTGATCCGATTGATACAACAGTCTCACTCGCGTCGTTGGTGGCTGAATTCGATGCCACTGTTGGTTTTGGTACTCCAATTCAAATAGCGGCTTTGCGCGAGGTCGCGGTGCCGGTAACTTCTGCGATGAGTGTTGTTCACTTACCGCCGGCTGATGGATGGCAAATGCCGATGCAAGCACTGGCCGGTGACCTAGTTTTGCATGTTGACACTGCGGTAGCCGAGTTCACGGCAAGGTCAGCAGGGCAAGCAGAATCAGTACAGCAATCAATTGCCGACGAAATCTGGGAGCGCCCCACTTGGGCAGCCCTACCTATGCGAGTACTCCACGCTGCGCAGCGATTGGGCATGATGACCAACGATCAATCGCGGGTTAGTGCTGCCACTTGCGGCCCCTGGAAGCGCCTGGCTACCGCCCGCGGGCAGGTATTCACACGAACAAGTGGAGGCCGAGCTGGTATCGGACTCCAGGTGGTTCGTTAGATATTTTGCATTGCCATTGCTGCGCCGCCCAGGTACTCCCAAAGCATGTCTTCAAGGTCTTGGGGCAGTTGTTGATCATGCACGGCGTGCGCCATTAACTCCATCCACCGGTCGCGGGCGGCGACGTCAATTTGATAGGGCGCGTGCCGAAGACGAAGGCGGGGGTGGCCGCGCTCATCGCTATAGGTTTTGGGGCCGCCCCAGTATTGCTCGAGAAATAAGCAAAGTCGGCGCTCAGCTTCGGTGAGGTCAGCATCTGGGTACATCGGGCGCAGGATCGGGTCGACCGCCACTCGGCGGTAGAAGTTGGCCACTAGTTCGGTAAAGAACTCCTGGCCGCCCAATGCTTCATATGGCGAAATCTCACCCGCCGTTGGCTCGCTCATCAGGTAGCAATCGATTTCGGATTCGCGGAAATACCTGGTGGCGTGGGACTACTAGCTTCAGCCTGTTCAATGATGTGTCGGGCCATCGGCGGGAACACAATCGCGTGGAATGGTGCGATCGACCACCAATAGATATGCCCGATCAGGCTCTTGGGCCAGTAGACAGCTCGCTGGCATAAGACGAGGCCGCCTGCCGGGTCTTCTCTAACGGTGAATTCGAGCCAAGCCCGCCCCGGCATCTTCATCTCAGCGCGGAGCCTAAGTAGTTTTGGCGGAATACGTTCTTCAACCCGCCAAAAGTCCACCACATCGCCGACCATTAACGTGTCGGGGTTCCGGCGGCCTCTTCGCAGTCCGACACCGCCAATAAGTCGGTCAATATTCCCGCGAATCTGCCACAACAGGCGCGCTGAATACCAACCGTGAACCCCACCGATGCGATCTATCGCCGCCCAAAGCGCCTCCGGTGAGGCTTGGGTTCGTAGTTCACGCACATCGGTGTGGAGTGAGCCACCAGCCCACTCTGGGTCACTAGGCAATGGATCACTTGACCGGCCGGGAGTTGATGCGCCGGACCACCGGGTGGCCACTTGGGCATCTTGAATCCGGGTGAGTGCACGTGCGACGGCATCCTCGAAGGTCAAAAGTCCATCCGGTGGATCCGGGATGAATTGCGCGATGTCGTGGTCTCGGCAAACCGATGGATGGCGCAGTGAGCGCACGAGTGGCTTGGCGATCGCCTTGGGTACCGGGGTGACGATATTGACCCAATGACTCGACAGCCGCGGGGACAGCAAATTGATAGGCAAGATGATGCGCTTGGGCAACCCGGCCACCGCGGCGTAGCGCTGCATCATGTCCTGAAAACTCATCACACCGGGGCCGCCGATATCAAATATGCGGCTGACTTCCGGTGGTAGTTCTGCACCGAGAACGAGATAGCGCAGTACATCCCTAATCGCAATCGGCTGGGTCTTCATTCGCACCCAACGGGGGGCGATCATCGCTGGGAGGCGCTCGGTTAAGTAGCGAAGCATCTCAAATGATGCAGATCCAGAACCGATGATGACGGCGGCGCGATACTCAATAGTTGGAACACCGGAGGCGCGCAGGGTTTGTCCAACAAGCACCCTTGAACGCATATGCGGTGTCATCTTGTCATTGGCGATCGCCGGAGCCAGCCCGCCGAGGTAAATGATGCGCCCCACATTTTGTGTCGCACAAGCGGTTGCGAATACCTGTGCCATCGACTGTTCGGCCGCTTCAAGTTCGTGGCCTTCTTGCAGCGAGTGGAGGAGGTAGTAGGCGACCTCGATGCCGTCGAGTGCGGACGTGACGGCTACCGGGTCACTAGCGTCGCCAGCATAGATCTCGACCTGATTTGCCCAAGGGATGTCCCGGAGTTTCTCCGGTGAACGGGCAAGGACGCGGACTTCATGCCCGGCTCCGAGTAGTTCACGTACCAGTCTTCCACCGACATATCCGGAGGCGCCAGTTACCAGGCAGCGTTTGCTCATGGCTCCATTCTGGTGCCAGATGGGGTTCCCGGCATGTTGGAGGGAGGGCGCGCCAAAACCGGAATCACGATGCCGGCGCGATCGAATGCCAGTTTCATGCGCTCTCTGATAGCCCGTGCCAACGGGACCTGCTGTTCTGGCACAGACTTAGCGGTAATCCGCAAAAACACGGCGTCACCGCTCATCGATTCGACGCCGGCGAACATGGGTTTGCCCAGCAACATGTCGTCATAAGTCGGGTCCTCGTCCATGTCGATTGCGACGTTCTCAATGATGTCGCGAACCTTGTCGAGGTCAGCGTTATAAGCGACGGGGATATCGACAACAGCGAGTGTCCAGCCCTGTGATTTATTGGCTACACGCAGGATTTCA
>JBIIOU010000163.1:0-5053 GCA_044336815.1 Candidatus Nanopelagicales bacterium
GCAATTTTGCGCCGAAATCCCACGGGGCACCTTCGGGGTGCCAGTGCGCGGGGTTGGATTCATAGACACCGAGCACTGCGCCATTTTGTTCGCGCTGTAGGTATGTCCAGCCTTCAAGATCGGTTACCGCTGGCATCGGCCAATCAATCGCCATGATCTCGGGTACGTCTTCGGTGACCAGGTAGTGATGCAGGATTGGCGTCACCGGATGGTTAATGCCGACCATGTTTCCGACTTTTCGGCCCCACATACCGGCGGCGTTTACTACGTGCTCGGCCAAGATAGGCCCTTGTTCAGTTTCTAACTCCCACCCAGCTCGGGTTCGCTTCATCCCGAGCACGCGGTTATGCGTGATTATCGTGGCACCGCGCTTTCGGGCCGCACCGGCATAGGCGTACACCGCCCCATTTGGGTCCAGGTTGCCTTCGTCGGGATCAAAGAGTCCACCGGTCAAACCCTCGGGGTTGACGATCGGCACTAGATCAACAATTTCATCGACGTCCATTAGGCGAGCACCTTCGTGGCCCATCATTTCGTGCCAGGCGACCTCCGCTTTGAGCCACCGCAAGCGCTCAGGCGTACTTGCGAGCTCAATGCCTCCGGATAATTTGAGGCCGATGTCGACGCCGCTTTCCTCGGCCACTTTTGGATACATTGAGATTGTGTAACTTTGCAGCGCGGCCATGACCGTGTCGTTGTTGATTGCATGGAACCCACCGGCAGCGTGCCAACTGGAGCCCGCGGTGAGCTCGGTACGTTCAATGAGTGCGATATCCGTCCAACCTTTTAGGGCTAGGTGGTAGAGCACACTCGTACCAGTAATTCCCCCGCCTATGACTACGACGCGAAATGATTGCACTGGTTTCCTCTCGGGTTCTTATTTATGGCACAGGTTACGAGGTTGGACGCTATCAGTCACTAGCGGGAATACGCAGGCAGACTGCGGCGTGGCCCCTCGATGGGGTGAGGATAGGAAGTGTGGTTTTGCTGCACTGCTCCATCGCCACTGGGCAACGCGGATGGAATCGGCAGCCGGTGGGAATGCGAGATGGGTCAGGGGCCTCGCCGGCAAGCACGATGGGTGGGGTTCGTGAAATATCTGGTACTACCGAGAGGAGCGCCTGCGTGTAGGGGTGCTGCGGATTGGTAAGCACTTCGGCCGTCGGTCCACTTTCAACTATGCGTCCTAGATACATCACCGCGACTCGGTCGGCAATATTCCAGGCTAGGCCGAGATCATGGGTTACCACGAGCACGGTTAGGCCTAGATCTTCGCGAAGTGAGAGTAAAAGATTTAGGATTTCACCTCTCACTGATGCGTCAAGGCTGGAGACGGGTTCATCTGCAATGAGCACGCGCGGATTGAGCACCAGTGCACCGGCGATTACGACGCGCTGGCGCTGGCCACCGGATAGTTCATGCGGAAAGCGCATAAAGAAGCGTTCCGGGGGCCTCAGGCCGGCACGCGAGAGTGCATCGGCGACTAGAGCAGTTTCATCTCCGAGTATTTTCTGCACCCGTAAACCTTCTGCGACGGCGTCGTACACAGTGTGCCTAGGGTTGAGGGCGCCTAAGGGATCTTGCAGGATTAATTGCACCTGCGACCGGTACTTCTTCAAATCCTTTGTCGAATACGAAAGTGGCTGCCCTTCGAAAGACACCGTTCCCGATGTTGGTTTCTCTAAGCCGAGCAAGGTGCGAGCGAGGGTGGTCTTGCCGCATCCGGATTCACCTACTAGTGCGAGGATTTCGCCCGCGGGGATCTCAAGATCAACCCCGTCAACCGCACGCACTCGGCCACCGAAGCAAACTGATAAATTCTGCGCGGAGATGATCATGAGTCGACCTTGAAACACGCAGCCATGCGATGCGGTGCTACATGCACCAACTCGGGCGCGCTATCGCGGCAGGTGTCCACGGCGATGGGGCAGCGCGGTTGAAATGAGCACCCGGTGGGTAGGTCACCGGGGTATGGCGGGTCACCCGGTAGCCCGGTCGGTGAGTAGCGAGCTGCGGGGTCTCCGATCCGCGGGAACGCAGCGGCAAGGGCTCGGGTGTAAGGGTGTTTTGGATTATCGAAGATCTCCAGTGCCGGGCCAGACTCAATGATTTGTCCAGCGTACATAACCGCGATGCGATCGCAGGTGGTACCGAGCACCCCGAGATCATGGCTGATAAGAATCATTCCCATGCCACCATCTGGGCCTGCACTTGTATTGCGCACGAGCCCGGTCAGTAAATCAAGCACCTGCGCCTGCACCATTACGTCGAGTGCAGTGGTCGGCTCGTCGGCGATGATGAGGGCTGGCTTACACGCTAAAGCCATCGCAATCATCACGCGTTGGCGCTGTCCGCCAGAGAGTTGGTGTGGATATGACTTAGCGCGCGAGGTAGGCAAGCCAACTTGAGTTAGTAGCTCGCCCACGCGCGAATTTATTTGCTTGTCAGGCACGGACTGATGCAGTCGAATGGGCTCGGCGATCTGATCACCAATGCGTTGAACTGGATTTAGTGCATGCAGTGCGCCTTGAAAAACGATTGCCGCCTGCGACCAGCGCACGGCGCGCAAAGTACCCCACTTCATCTTCAACAGATCGACGCCATCAAGGCGGATTTCACCGCGCACCTGCGCAGTTTCTGGCAGCAGCCGCAAAACCGTCGAAGCCAAGGTGGTCTTGCCGCAGCCGGACTCACCGGCAATGCCGAGGGTTTCGCCAGCCGCGACGTCAAGTGTCACCCCGCGAACAGCGGGCACAAGGCCTTCACTTGAGGCGTAGTCGACACTGACATCGCGGAACTCCAGCAATGTCATGATGCCCGCCTGGGGTCCACGATGCGCTCCATCGCTCTACCGACGAGGGTGAACGCCAGAACAACCAGCACCACGCAGATACCAGGTGGCAGCACGTACCACCAAGCACCGCGACTGACCGCCCCGGAGGAGAAAGCCCGGTCAAGTAGAGCACCCCAAGATGGTGCCTGAGGATCGCCGAGTCCAAGAAATGACAGCGTGGTCTCTGAAAGAATTACGATGGCAACGGTAAGTGTGGTGTTGGCAAGTACCAATGGAAATACATTGGGCAGTACATGACGCGACATCTGGTACCAGTTACCGGCGCCAAGTGCCTTGGACCGTTCAAGGTAGGGGCGACCCTCGATTGAGAGGGTCTGGGCTCGGATGAGTCGCGCGGTGCCGGCCCATGAGGTGATGCCGATCACGATGATGAGATTCAAGGTGCTCGGCCCCAGCACCGTGGCCAGGACAATTGCTAGCGGTAGGAATGGAATGACTAAGAACCAGTCGGTTACTCCGACAAGTGCGTGACTACCAAATCCGCGGAAGTGCCCGCCCATTATGCCGAATGAGGTACCAATCACCATAGAGATCAAAGTGGCGGCTAGCCCTACGGTCAGAGAAATTCGGGTGCCCCAAGCCAGCATCAGCAAGACTGAGCGTCCGACTTCATCCGTCCCTAATGGATAACTAAATGATGGTGATTCGAACCTGCCTCCGTCAGCCTTAGTGACGTCAAGTGCTGACTCCGGGATGAGAATTGGTGCGAGAATCGCCGTCGCGATAAAGATCGCGAGAATTACCAGCCCAGTCATGCCCGTTCGATCTCGGCGGAATGAATTTGCAAATTGGGCAAGGCCCCTGCGTCGGCGCTGGGCGGAAATACTCATGAGCTATCTCGACTCATGAGCGAACCCTTGGGTCAAAGGCGACATAAAGTAATTCGGCAATGAGGTTGGCAACGATGACGGCGATCGAGAACATTAGAAAGATTGCCTGTAGGAGTGGGATGTCGGGGCCGCGCAATGCCTCGTAGGTAAGGAGGCCGAGCCCGGGCCAAGAGAAAACCGTTTCGACGGTGATGGCACCTGTTACGACAAACCCCAGCGATAAAAAGATCAAGGTGACGGTGGGCAGTAAAGCGTTGGGTACAGCGTGGCGTTTGCGGACCATGGCATCGCGCAGGCCTTTGGCCCGAGCAAGGGTGAGGTATTCCTGCTTTCGCTCATCGATGAGAGACGAGCGCATCACCAGTGCATAGTCGGCGAGATAAATAAGTACGAGTGTGGTGCAGGGAAGTACCAGGTGCCACAACACATTCAGCCAGCCCATCGGGCTAGAGGTGTCCACTCCTGGTGTCGAGATCCCACCGACTGGAAACATCCCAGGGATACCGAAAGCGCCGGCGGCGAAGACGATAAGCAGCATCATGCCTAACCAAAATTCAGGCATGGAGTAGAGGATCAGCGTGGTACCGGTCGAGATGCGGTCGAATCGACCACCGGGCTTCCAGCCCGCGCGGATGCCTATCCAGATCCCGATGATTGATGCCAGAAGTATCGCGGTGCCAAGCAGCAGGAGTGTTGGCCACAGCCTTTCACCGATCATCTCCCAGACTGGACGCGAGAACCGGGTGGAGTCAATCGTCGAATCGAATGGGTTGCGCAGGTAGGTGAGGAACTGCTCTAGCAGGGGCTTATTTAATGCACGTCGTAGTTCGACTAATTGCTCCGGATCCTGATTTCTCCCGCGCGCGTAGAGGCCGATTGGGTCGCCGGGCAGCATGCGGAATAGGAAGAAATTGAAAATAATGACGAAGGCCAAAGTAAATACGGCGCGCAGCGCCTTACCGCCGACCGTCCGAAGCAAGGACCCGGAAACCCGCTGCCCGCGTATCGGGTCGGGCTCCCCGACAGCTACTTCCTGCAGGATAGAGATGGCCTACTCCTTTTCAGCGGCACGATCCCTATATCTACTACATATTGGCCCCGCAGGGGCATAACTTCGCTCAATTGCACCGAGTAATTGGTGTTGGGTGCAGCACCTGGAGTGGTGCTTGGTGCGGGCTGAGAACTAAACCGCGCAACTCATATCTTGGCCGCAGCACAGGGGAGACTTGATTTTCCCGTGCCCATTTGGGCACTGCGAAACCTCAACGGTTGAGCCGTCATCCTTGGTGAGCGTCGCATTTACTAAGTCAGCGCTGCAAGCACCACAGGTGGTGTTGACGGACATATTGCACTTTGGGCAGGTATATAG
>JBIIOU010000164.1:0-5005 GCA_044336815.1 Candidatus Nanopelagicales bacterium
CGACCAACAACTTCACCACTAGGGCTAACTAGTACACAGCCGACCCGGGGATTTGGGCCGCACTTGGCATCGGGTAGTACAGCCAGCGCGATGGCCTCGCGCATGACCAGTTCCCAGCTACTCACGGTGTTGATGCCGCCAGGGCTAGCGCTCGCAATCGATCCACCATGTCGCCTGGATCTTGCGCGCGGTAGACCGATGACCCGGCCACAAAAACATTTGCCCCTGCACTTGCGCACCGCTCTATTGTTGAAACATCGATACCACCGTCAACCTGCACCCAAATGTCGGTACCGGTTGCCTCTGCGAGAGCCCGCGCCTGTTCGATTTTCGGCAGCATGTCCGACATGAACGATTGACCGCCGAATCCCGGCTCAACTGTCATTATCAAGATCATGTCCAATTCACTCATTAGCTCCGCAACCGTCGATAACCCAGTGCCCGGTTTCAGGCCAATGCCGGCGCGCGCACCCGCAGCCCGCAGGTCTCTGCACAATTGCCGGGGGTTAGCGGCGGCTTCAATATGAAAGGTCACACTGCTCGCACCGGCCTCGGCGTAGGCTGGGGCCCAGCGATCTGGATCGGAAATCATTAAGTGAGCGTCGGCAGGAATACTGGTGCGCTTGAGTAAGGACTCAACAACTGGAACCCCGAAAGTCAAGTTTGGAACAAAATGGTTGTCCATGATGTCGAGGTGAATCCAATCAGCGTGATTGGCGACTCGATCAACTTCGGCGGCCAAACAGGATAAATCACTATTGAGCACACTCGGCGAGATCAGTATTCCCATGGGCAAAGACTAATCAGGTCAGCACGAAGCCAGCATCACTAGCCGATTTTGCGCAGTAGGGCAAAGAACATCGCGTCGGTGCCGTGGCGGTGCGGCCACAGTTGCACGAAGGGGCCCTCTCCGACGTCGCTGACCTCAGGTAATAGCCCTCGGGCGTCCTCGATGACTACATCTTGGCGCCCGGACACAGCATCTTGGACAACGAATTCTGTCTCGGCTAAGTGCGGGGAGCAGGTGGCGTAAATGATAACGCCGCCGGGCTGGGTCGCGGCTATCGCCGATTTGAGCAACCCCCGTTGCAGTGGCCCCAGAGTCGATAAATCGGTCGGGGATTTGCGCCACCTAGCTTCGGGACGACGACGCAAAGCACCTAGACCGGTGCATGGTGCGTCAATCAAGATCCGGTCAAAAAGTTGACTGCCCCACGGGGCGGTGGTGGCATCTCCCACGATGATTTCGGCTGGCACTTCACCGAGTGCACGCTCAACTAAATGTGCCCGATGCGGATGCAATTCAACGGCCATGAAATTGATCCCGCGCTCGGCCGCCACTCCGGCTAATACGGCAGCTTTGCCGCCCGGCCCCGCGCACATGTCTAGCCAAGCCTTCTCTGGATGCTGCACTACAGCGCGAGTCATAGCGAGTGCGACCAATTGACTGCCTTCGTCCTGCACCCCCACGGCGCCACTTCTGACAATGTCAAGAGCATCCGGCGCACCGCTGAGCAAGACGGCCGCTAAAGGTGAATATCGACCCGGCGTTACCTCCTCGCGCGCGCGCAAAACAGCCGGGTCAATTCGGCCCGGTCGCGCGACCAATACCGGGTGCGCGGGTTCGTTATCGGCAGCCAGTAGCGCAGGTAGCTCAGCACGCCTTTCACCGAGGGCATCTTGGAATGCGCGAACTATCCAGGACGGGTGCGACCAACGCGTGGACAGCCCATCGATCCCTCCAACGGATTCGACCATCTCAATCCAGTATTGGAGGTCATGAGCCGAGACTTTTCGTAGAACGGCATTTGCGAAACCTGCCCGGGCCGCAGCACCACCTGGTGAACCTATTGCCCGAGCAAGTTCACAGGAGGAGTCAACGGCCGCATGTGACGGTACTCGCATATTTAGTAACTGGTGAGCCCCTAACCGAAGTACGGACTGCATATTAGGTTCAACATCGGCCCAGGGGCGAGATACACAGGTAGTCAAAATTGCATCGTAGAAGCCCTGCCAGCGCAAAGTGCCATAGGCAAGTTCGGTAGCGAACCCCGCGTCACGGCCGGTAAGCGACATTCGCGCCAATACACCCGGCATGGTCAAGTTTGCATATGAATCTTCCTCGCGTACTGAAAGCAGTACTTCGAAGGCGGCCTTACGGGCTGGGTCGACGCTCATACAAACCTCGGTAAATCTGAGCGTAGGCCGCGAATCCAATCACCTGCGGGCATCGATTTCTTTCCAGCCGGTTGCACAAAGTCCAACCGCGCCGGACTAGTCGCGGTGCCAACCAGCACTTCCCCATCAATAAGAGCCAACTCCCCCGGTGACAAGGAGATGTCGGAAACAATGTTGTCTGCACTAAGTGGGCCGAGTTTGATGCGCTCACCATCGGCCAATGTCCAAGGCCCAGGGTTCGGTGTCGTGGCGCGAATACGTCGATCGACACCGACCCAAGGGTCAGTCCACCTGATCCGAGCATCGTCACCGGAGAGTTTCGGGGCATAGCTGATATCGAAATTACGTTGTGGGAGCGCCTCGATTGAATTAGTGGAGAGGGCGTCCAAGGTCGCAACCAGTAACTGCCCACCTGCCTCTGCAAGGCGACCCAGCACCGCACCGGAAGTGTCACGATCACTGATCGGCTCGGTGACAGTCCCGAATATCGGCCCGGTGTCGAGACCCGCCTCGAGTCTAAAAGTGGTAGCTCCCGTAATGGCATCACCGGCAAGTACCGCCCACTGCACCGGTGCTGCCCCACGCCAAGAGGGTAGTAAAGAAAAATGCAGATTTACCCAGCCATGGAGCGGCACATCCAGCAGCGTTGGCGGCACCAACGCCCCATAGGCAACCACCGGACAGCAGTCTGGCTCGAGCGCCCTCAATTGCATTTCGAAATCTAAGTCACGCAGATTACTCGGCGTTAGTACGGGAATGCCTTCTGCATGAGCCAATGCGGCCACAGCACTCGGTACCAAATTTTGACCCCGACCAGTACGTGAATCTGGACGAGTGATCACTGCCACCACTTCATGCGGTGAATTCAAAATAGATCTAAGTGCTACCGCAGCGACATCTGGCGTGCCCGCAAAAACACAACGCACGGTTTACAGCCACCTAGCCGAAAGGGTATGGGGACTAATCTGCACCGTCGGCGCTGGTTCTCCGAACCATTCGGATTCGCGGACTAATCGCATAGCTTCGCGGCGAGCTTGTGGATCCAATCGGTCAATGAACATGATGCCATCTAAGTGATCAGTCTCATGCTGCACGCACCGTGCCAAAAGATCACTCCCTTCAATTACCACCGGTTCACCATGCATATTCATGCCCTTGGCGACAACACTTAGTGCACGCTTGGTGTCAAAAGCGAGATCTGGAAGTGAAAGGCAGCCTTCTTCACCATCTTGAATTTCTTCGGAGAGCGATAAATCCGGGTTAATAAGGTGGCCGATTTCATCGTCAACCCAGTAGGTAAAGACGCGCAACAAAACGCCGATCTGTGGAGCCGCCAAACCTGCCCCTGGTGCATCTTGCATGGTGTCGGTTAGGTCGGCAACAAGTTTGCGTAACTCCTTGTCGTAGGTCTCAACAGCGGCCGCCGGGGTTCGCAACACTGGGTCCCCGAAGAGTCGAATAGGTTGAACAGCCATGACCGGATTCTACGTCCTGGGATTTCATGGAGTGGGCACTGGTGCGGACTCCACGGCGATGGGCTCACGTGGATCACACACTACGTTCACCGGTTTGCCAGTGCTTTTGGTCGCACGAGTTGCGGAAATGACACGCAGTTGTCCGGCTAACTGTGCCCCTAAATCACGCCGCACTACCACTATGCAACTTTCGCCGGCGGGGCCGAGAACTTGATGCTCAACCGTCAACAATGACAGCACGTCGTTAATATCTGCAACTGCACCGTGCAGCACCGCCATTTTAGTATTAGGCGGTAAACCAGCCGCCGCTCGGTCAGCAAGTTCACGCTGCGCAAACCATGGAGCATCCCATCGAACCAAGGCTTGCACGACCGGCTCAGAGTTTTCGGCGGTGATCGCTAACGGGGCTCGTGGACGAGCTAGAAGTGCCGCAGCAAACCATCGCCGCGCAGCTTCTTGGGTGACTTGGAGCTGGGGACGCAGCAATTGCCCTCTAGCATCCAAAATAATGACAGCTGCATAACCACCCTCGGCAATTGGTTCAGCACCTGGGGTAGCGATCACCAGCGCTGGAGCAGCACTGACACTACGTCGCATTGCCGAGCCCTGTGACCAGATTACCGGGGTCGACGGGAATGCTCGACCAAATTCCTCAGCCGTACGTTCGACCCCGATGGCCACCGCGCGTAAGTTCGTATCACCGCAGAGGCGACAACTCCAACCCACCGCACGGACTCCGCACCAGATGCAGGTAGGTGCGCTTTGCCCCGTCAGTAGCCCAAGTGGGCCCCCGCATGAACACCGAGCCGGTGCGCGGCACTGTTGGCAAGAAAGGGCGGGCAGATAACCCCGTCGAGGTACCTGCACTAGGACCGGACCTAACTTCAAGCCCTCTTTGGCGACCGACCACGCCATATGTGGGAGCCGGGCAGAAGCCGCTGCCACGTCGCGCGCTAGATCCTCTTGCTCAAGTGCTCTGACAAGTGGAGCATTTGACGATATAGCCTCGCGGGTCGGTGCCAATGACTGCGCCCACCCTTGCTCACACCAAAGCTGTGTTTCGACACTTCTTGCAGGTGAACCCACAACAGCGCGCAACCCTCCGCCGATGACCGGATTGCCGCCACATCTCGGGCATTCCAATATGGCGCATGTGACTCCCAAAGCGAATCATCTTGGTCATCCCACACCACCATCAGTTGTAGGTTCGACACTGGCGCAAAGACCGCTGCCCTTGTTCCGATCACCAAACGAGCCGAGCCGCGCAAAGCCCTAAGAAACTCACGGTAGCGCCGCTCCGGGCCTTGATCTGCGGTCAAGATCGCCGTGGTGTCGCGAAGTTCAGCAAGCTC
>JBIIOU010000165.1:0-5003 GCA_044336815.1 Candidatus Nanopelagicales bacterium
TTGGTGATGATGAAATCCTGCGGGCCGTGAATCGAGCGATCAACGTGGGTTTCGGCCGCAAAGTTCACGACAATGTCGTGGCCCGGGAGTACCTGATCTAACAGATCGCCATCGCAGATATCGCCCCTCACGAATTTGTAGCGCGGGTCATCTGCAACAGTTGCTAGATTTTCTAGATTGCCCGCGTAAGTGAGTTTGTCGTACACCGTAACAGCGGTAACGTCGGTGCCGTATTCGCCAGCAAGAAGCTGGCGCACAAAATGTGAGCCAATAAAACCAGCTGCTCCAGTGATGAAGTAACGCACTGCTAGTTTCCTTTCAGGTTGGTCAGCCAGCCTTGTGCCTGTGCAAAATCCTCGTCGGTGAGCCGGGCGTGCGGTACCGCACGTGACCTCGGGTAGGAGATGCGTGTCATCGAACTGTCCCGCGCGCAAGTTCGACGGCTTTCATTTCCTCAGGAGACAATTCAATATCAGGCTTACCCGCGGTGATTCCCTTTAAATAGGTGCGAGTCTCGGCCCGCCCGTGAATTGAGGTCAACACCAAACCATCGCCAGCATCGTCTAGGAGCGCCGCCGAGAATGAGTAGCGTCCCCCTAGGTCACCGAGAGCGTCGTATCGGATTACCGAAACGTGCCTTAGGGACTCGGCCACCTCTTTGCGGGTTTTGGTCAGCACCCGGTCTAGGTCGGCTACGTCACGGCGCAACTCCTGAAAATCCTCTACCGCACGGGCGACCACATCCACGAAAGTTTCGCGGCCATCGATCGCCTCCAAGAGCACCAAGGAGCGCCGCAGGTGCGACAGGCGAACCAGGGCGACCGTGGCCACAATGAGCCCCGCAACGCCGATGAGGACGCCGGCCAGCGCAATCACGCTAAGAGCACCGGAGTCCACGCCTGAAAGCCTAGTCGCAGGCGCCCGGAGATCTTGTAGGGTTGTGAGTCATGAACCTCACAGCCGAACTAACCTCGCGCGGGGCGGGGTTCGCGTTCGGGCTCTTGCTGTTCTCCATGACCTCGCTGAGCCTGCTACGCACCGTGGTGGTTCCGCGAAATTTGCGCTCTCTCATCACAGATTTGGTGATCAACGGTGTTGTCGGCGCTAGCCGGTTAATCGCGAAAGTTAGCCGTACCTATATGAGGCGTGACGCTGCACTTGCCTGGGCCGGCCCTTTGATCATCATCGCGCTACTAATCACTTGGCTGATGTGCTACATCTTTGCCTACGGATTCTTGATCTACGGAATCAGCGGGCAACCACTCGGGGCTTCAATTGTCCAATCTGGATCAAGTTTGCTGACATTGGGCTTTGCCTATGACAACGGCAGTAGTAATGCGACACTGCTTGATTTCTTTGCCGCCATAACGGGCCCGGTAGTGATCGCATTAATGATCGGATACCTGCCCGCCCTCTACCAAACCTTCATCGACCGTGAAGTCCCGGTGACCCTAATGGCAACGGACGCGGGTGAGCCCGCATGGGGTCCTGAATTACTTTCGCGTATGTCCCTAGCCAAATCAATTTCGGATCTGCCGATGCATTTAGGTAAGTGGGCATCTTGGGCGGCTAAACTTCGCATGACACACATCACGTACCCGATGTTGATGTATGTCCGATCCGGTCGTGGCACCAGACACTTCCTAGTTTCACTCTTAACCGCCATGGATGCCAGCGCTTTGATGATTGCACTCAACACCAGTTTGCCACGCACCCCCGCATACGTCACCTTGCTGCATGGCTCTGAGTCAATTCAGACGCTCTACATATTCTTCGGAGCGAAAAGATCGAAACTATATTATTTACCGTTGCGAAGTCTTTGGGCGCACAAGGTCAAGAGTGGGAGTCAAGTCAGAGCTGAACAAGTTAAAGTGCCGGCGCGCGACGCCGAGATAGCCGCGGTTCACGAGGCCGCAGCGGCCGATTCTTCAAATGCGCTAGCTGAGACTGGCTACAGGAGTTCCATAAGTGCAGAAAATATGACAACTACTCTTACTCGCGCGGAGTTCGATTACGCCATTGAAATCTTGCGCGGATCTGATTTCCCTATCGAGGTTGAAATTGAGGATGCGTGGGAGATGTTTCGCAGGATTCGAGCAACCTATGAGTTTCCGATGTACGCGTTGCTGCGCAGATTAGACGCCACCCCAGCCCCTTGGACCGGACCGCGCAATACTCCGACACCGGTAATGTGGCCTACATTGGCCTCCGATTTACATGAGCAGGGTAAAAGGGCTAGCGCAAAGTCACCTGACGCGTCGTCAAACCAGCCCGCGCCCGACGCTCCGAATCCGTAAGCGGCGTACTCTCTTTCAGTGCAGCGGCAAGGCGCTCAGCGAACTTAGCCGCCGGTACTTCACACGCCTCAGCGCCAAATCCCAGCGGTAAATCCCAAACCGGAGCCATCAGGCCCTGGGCCCGGAACATGCCAACCAAGCGGGTGTTCTCACCGAGGGAGGTCTCTTCGCGCGCGTGCAAGCGTGAAAGTGCGTTCAGTAGTGGTTCTTCCTCCTGCGGCATTACCCACCGTAGGTGCTCCTTGGGCCCCATCTCGGTCCAGTAGGCCGCCTCTACAGATTTAAGTCGCGTCGTCGGGTGGGCGTATGTATTTGCCCGCTCCAACGATTCTTTCATCTCCGTGGTCATTTCACCACCATCGATCCAGAAGTCAAAACCTTCGTGAACGCTGATGACCAGCGGCAACGAAACATCCACTAAATCCTGCAGCCTGGGGGCACCTGCTATGTCGCGAGTTGGTGGCACCGGATTACCGGGTTCGGTCTCCAAAGCGCGGGCCAATGCCGAGCCAAGATCGCGGCTGACATCACCGTTGTCGGTGTTCACCTGCAAGCCCAACATGATCGAGCCATCGGCGCGCACCAGTGCGGGCCAGGCCATCGGCAAAACCGAGGCAATTGTTACGACTCGACCAGAACCATCGTTCAAGGTCAAAGGAGCGGTAGCTGCCGGCACAAGTTCGCGCATCGCGATGAGGTCGCACTCGGAGGCGAACCCTTCGAAGGCCCGCAGGGTGCTCATTGAGCCTGCCGATTTACCGTGGCAAGCCTTGTAGCGGCGGCCCGAACCGCACGGGCAGGGCTCCCGCAGCCCAACAACTGGCACATCCGCCGCATCGACATTCTTGCCTGCGACAACATCGGCAGCTGCCTGCTTTACCTGCTTGGCCATCTTCGATTGTTTACCCATGGCGCAAATCTACGCAATGCCCAAAACCTCTCGCACCATGGCAGGCTTATTACTGATAATTGCATCGACACCGGTCTCAGCGCAAAGCGCGACATCGGCTGGTTGATCAACTGTCCAGACATGTACCTGATGGTCTTTAGCGTGCGCAACCGCCACATACTCAGGGTGTTTGCGCAGCGCATCAATCGAGATGCCCGCGATGTCAACCTCACGAGGCAGCCAACCACTCTTACGCCAAAGGCGCAGGTTACCCATCAAGAGCACCGTCGGGGTGCCCGGCGCCATCTGATGCATGCGCCGTAACGCCCAAGAACTAAATGACATCATGCGCACCCGTGAAGATCCATCCTTCGCTGGTCGCAGTAGGCCGAAGTACTCAAGAAGTTCGACGAGGGACGACTCCACGTAAGCGCCGTAACGCGTTGGGTGCTTGGTCTCGATTGAGAAGGTGATAGTCGATGAGGCGTCAAGCAATGTCGCCAACATGGTGCGTAACGTCAAAATCTGACTTCTTGTTTCATCGGGCCGCGGGTCTTCAAAATCACGCCAAACTGACGGCCCGCCACTGAAATCGTGGAGCTCAAGTTCGGGCAGGGTCAGCGCCGAAACTACCCCGCGGCCATCACTGGTGCGGCTGACCCTGCGGTCGTGAACACATACCAAGGTGCCATCCGCGGTGAGTCGAACATCGCACTCAACCCCGTCAGCACCTTCCTCTACGGCCAACAAATAGGCGGCCAAACTGTGCTCCGGTTCATCCTTATTCGAGCCGCGATGGGCCACCACCATGATTGACACCAGCCAAGGTTCCCATACGTGGGCTCAATGTTCGATCATGACATGATGCCGCGGTGACCAACTCGCGCGTAGTGCTCTTTGATCTTGACGGCACCATTACCGACTCAGCGCCCGGCATTATCGCCTGTATTCGCTACGCCCTCGCTGACATTGGTCTGGAAGGCCCTGATGACGCTGCCATGCGCAGCTTTCTCGGCCCGCCACTTGTTGACACCTTCATCAATCATTTTGGGGTAACCCCAGCGGAGAGTACGCAGATGATCGCCAAATATCGCGAGCGATACCACGACGTTGGTGAGTATGAAAACGCCGTCTACCCGGGGCTGCCAGAAATTCTCGCCGACCTCCAAGCACAAGGCGCGACTATCGCTACCGCGACTTCGAAGCCCACTGAATCGGCAACCCGAATCCTGACCCACTTTGGGCTTGACGGCTATTTCACCTTTATCGGTGGCGCCGAAATGCATGGTGCCCGCCAACATAAGGCCGACGTCATTGCCCACACCCTTGAAGAACTAGGTATTGACGATCCAGCCGCCACTGACATCCATATGGTCGGTGACCGTAGCCATGATGTGCTCGGGGCCAAAGCGTTCAACATTCCAACCATCGGAGTGCTCTGGGGTTACGGGTCGCGCGCGGAGTTGACCGACGCTGGCGCGGTTGCCATTGCTGATGATGCTGCGCAGCTGAGGGCCCTGCTCGTCATCTAGATAAACAGCACTCCGGGGTTCATTAGCCCCTGCGGGTCTAGTGCCCTCTTGATCGCTCGCATTGCCGCTATTTCAGCGGCCGAACGGCAAAGGTGAAGATCCGCAGCCTTAGCGCGGCCGACACCATGTTCAGCAGAAATTGAACCGCCGTAACGCGCAACGCATTCGAGCACCGCAAGGTCTGCCCGCAGGTCATCGGCCTCCGGGCCAACAATCTCAACATGCATGTTGCCGTCGGCTAGGTGCCCGAAGATGCCGAAGGTCTCAGCTTCGGGGAGGGTGGCA
>JBIIOU010000021.1:0-19266 GCA_044336815.1 Candidatus Nanopelagicales bacterium
TCACTAGTTGAGCAGGAGTCGATAGTTAATGGGCTGCGCAATCGCGCAAGGGTGTCGGTGGCAAATCAATTCGAACGCGAAGCCACGCAGATTCGCGACCACCGCCGCCGGATGACCACGGTGATTAGCCACATTGTTGAAAGATCGGCAGCTCAGGTAGCGCATCTAGCCGCACAGGTTCGTTCACTATCCCCAGCCGCAACCCTTGATCGTGGATACGCGATCGTCCTTGCCGGAGACGGTTCGATTGTTCGTGATGATGCACAAGTAAAGGACGAGCAAATCGTCGACATCCGCTTAGCCAAGGGGCGCTTTGCCGCAACTCGAATTAAGGAGACCCAATGACCGCAAAGAAGCAAGATGAAGCCCAAATCCCAAGTTTTGAGGCTTCGCGTGATGAACTAGCGAAGATTGTGCAGCAACTCGAGGCCGGGGGGCTCACCCTTGAAGAGTCATTAGCACTCTGGGAACGCGGCGAGGCGCTGGCAGCGGTGTGCCAGAGCTGGCTCGACACCACTCGCGCACGACTCGAACAAGCCAAGGCGCCCGACTAGCCAGGGGTCAACGAGCTCGCAACGCGCTCAAGTTCGCCTTCGGTGGTGGTGCCACTGATTACCGTGGTTACCCCGTTTACCGTGCGCACCAATGACCGACGTTCAGGGGATTCGTAATGCTGCCAAGTCTGGCCATCCAGCGTGACTTGATCACTTGGGATTCCACCGGCTGTTTGCTCATCAATGAATTTCAGGTTGTCAGCGGCAGATTGACTAAATTGCACATACTCAGGACCAGGGGTCACGTAACCGAGGTGCAGCACTAGCTCACCATCCGAGGCCGAAGTCTCCTGCCACCTCGCACTTGTCACCTGATAGCCCGCTAGGCCCTCGGGAATCTCGACCGTAAAGGGCGCCAGTGCCTTGGCGGCGATCAGCACCTGGGTCGGGTCCACCACTTTGACCGCATCCGGTTGCGGCCGTAATGTCACCAGCAAAATTACAGCGATCAGGGCCAGCACCAAACCCATCGACCGAACCATGTCTCCCACGGTTTGGCGCATCCGGGCAGTGGGCCGCCCGGTTGGCTTAGGGGTGGTCACCACTTAATGATGCTGCATTCACACTTAAGGCGCGAACGCACCGTGCCAAACCGCTAGGCTCACCGCGTGGAGCCCAATATGAGAGGTCCGAGCGCCTTGGTCACTGGCGGCGAAGTACCTGACCGCAACCTCGCATTGGAATTGGTGCGCGTTACCGAGACGGCGGCTATAGCCGCCGCCCGGTGGGTCGGTCGAGGAGATAAAAATGGCGCCGACGCCGCCGCCGTGAACGCTATGCGCTCTTTGATCGGAAGTGTGTCGATGAACGGCGTCGTCGTCATCGGTGAAGGCGAAAAAGATGATGCCCCGATGCTTTTCAACGGCGAGCGCGTGGGCGATGGCACCGGCCCAGAAGCCGATGTTGCGGTTGACCCAATAGATGGCACCACTTTGGCGGCGAAAGGTATGCCCAATGCCATCGCGGTTATCGCCGTGGCAGAGCGCGGGGCCATGTTTGACCCAAGTGCGGTCTTCTATATGGACAAGCTCGTGGTCGGCCCCCAATGCGGCGATGTGATCGACATCACCGCTCCCATAGCCTGGAACCTCGAGCAGTTAGCAAAGCGCAAAGGCGAGAGCGTCGCAGACTTGACCGTTTGCATACTTGATCGCCCCAGGCACGAAAAACTTGTGGACGATGTCCGCAAGGCGGGTGCCCGAATTAAATTCATTACCGACGGTGACGTAGCCGGCGCCATTATGGCCGCGCGACCAGGTACCGGTGTTGATCTTCTCGCCGGGATTGGAGGCACTCCCGAAGGAATCATCGCGGCCTGTGCAATGGCTTGCCTCGGCGGCACAATTCAGGCTCGCCTCTGGCCGCGCGATGACGCTGAGCGCCGCAAGGCCCTTGATGCCGGTCATGATCTTGACCGGGTTTTGACCACCGATGATCTGGTAACCGGCGACAACATCTTCTTCTGCGCAACGGGCATCACTGATGGGGACCTACTCCGCGGCGTCCACTTCGGCCCAGACGGCCCGACCACCCACTCGATCGTCATGCGCAGCAAGAGCGGCACAATCCGCGAATTACAGTGTGAGCACCCCAAACCTCCAAGGAGCAAAGGTCTACGCTGAGGGCATGGACTTTCAGTACCAAGACCTCTTGCCTATAGGAGAGGACACAACCAAATATCGGCTCATTACCGCCGATGGTGTTTCTACGGTGTCGGCCGACGGGCGTACCTTCTTGCAAGTCGACCCTGGAGCCCTTCGACTTTTGGCGTTTGAAGCAATAAAGGATATTTCGCACCTGCTCCGCCCCGGGCACCTAGCGCAACTTGCGTCAATTTTAAAGGACCCCGAGGCCAGCCCCAATGACCGTTTCGTCGCCCTAGATCTCCTGAAAAACGCGAACATCTCAGCCGGCGGAGTACTACCAATGTGTCAGGACACCGGAACCGCGATTGTCATGGGTAAGCGCGGTAAAAACGTTTGGACCACCGGAGAGGATGCCGAGCACCTCTCGGCCGGCATCTTCGACGCCTACCAAAAACTAAACCTGCGCTACTCCCAACTAGCGCCAATAACCATGTGGGAGGAACGCAATACGGGAAACAATCTCCCCGCCCAAATCGAGATTTATACAAATGACCATGAGGGCCACGAAGCCTCCTACGAGTTTCTTTTCATGGCCAAAGGTGGCGGTAGCGCGAATAAGAGTTTTCTCTATCAAGAAACGGCCGCCTTATTAAATCCAGAGTCCTTTGCAACTTTTCTCGATGAGAAATTGCGCAGTATCGGCACCGCTGCCTGCCCGCCGTATCACCTGGCGGTTGTTGTCGGTGGCACGAGCGCAGAGTTTGCGGTCAAGACCGCGAAGTATGCGAGCGCCCGCTACTACGACTCCCTGCCCGTCCACGGTTCACCCAACGGCCATGGTTTCCGTGATCTTGCAATGGAGCAGGAGATCTGGAAGATGACCCAGGAATTCGGGATCGGGGCGCAATTCGGCGGAAAGTATTTCTGTCATGACGTGAGAGTTATTCGTCTACCCAGACACGGTGCTTCGTGCCCGGTAGCTATTGCTGTTTCCTGTTCAGCTGACCGCCAAGCACTGGCAAAGATCACCCCCGAAGGGGTGTTTCTTGAGGAACTTGAACGTGAGCCAGCGCATTACTTACCAGAAATCGAAGAGACAGCGCTCGACAACGAGGTCGTGCGAATTAATCTTGATGTACCAATGGATGAAGTCCGGGCGCAATTACATGCGCTCCCGGTCAAAACTCGGGTATCGCTCACCGGATCCTTGATCGTGGCGCGCGATTTGGCACACGCACGGATTAAAGCAATGCTGGATCGCGGCGAACCACTGCCTGACTATTTCAGGAATCACGCGGTCTACTACGCGGGTCCAGCGAAGACTCCCGAAGGCTACGCGTCGGGGTCATTCGGTCCGACAACTGCCGGCCGCATGGATGGGTACGTAGGCCTTTTCCAAAAAGCCGGTGGCTCATTTGTCATGCTAGCGAAGGGCAATAGAAGTAAAGCCGTTACCGAAGCCTGCAAGGCAAACGGAGGGTTTTATCTCGGGTCAATTGGTGGGCCGGCCGCGCGCCTAGCCCAGGACAACATCACCAAAGTTGAAGTACTCGACTTCCCTGAGCTTGGCATGGAAGCCGTGTGGCGTATCGAAGTCGTTGACTTCCCGGCGTTCGTTGTAGTCGATGACAAAGGTAACGACTTCTTCGCGGAAACCATGCGGCCTATCTCAGCCCGAATACCGGTCGGGCCACCTAAATAGTTATCGACGATGCAGGCAGCCGTGGGCGCCCCCGCGCCAGTGACTCTTGCCCTTGCCGCCTCGCCATATGGTCCAAAAAGCTCGATCTTGCCAGTAGCGGTTCCACTGCTGGGTTGGCTTCTTGCGTAAGCCCTTAACAATTTTCACGGCCTCGGCACCAAGTTCTTTGCGGACTTCGCCCTGCATCATCCACGATGCTCCAACAGCTAGTCGCCGGTTCATCTGGTACGCGCCGCGGTAGCGGCCACCGGCGCTGACGGCCCGGTAGTTAGCGCCACTCTCACGTTTTACGATGCAGCGGCGCACCTTCTCGCGTTTGGGCATGAACCATTTGCCCTGATACAGACTGACGATTAAGCCGTGACGATCACCGGCTTTGAAGTCGCCCTGGGCGAGGGCAAGTTCAAGTTCTTTCCGGTCACTTGCCGCGGCCGGCGCTTGGGAATCACCAGGCGATAAGTCGTCCGCCACCGCCGCTGGCCCGGTTGCCAATAGCGCGAGTGCGGTGAGGAGCGCAATGCCCGTCACCATGATCCGGCCGCCTTGCATATTCACCCGCCAATCGTCTTTCGTCAGCATGTATAGGCTCTACCGTGCCTTGAGTCCGCCGCCGTGTCACCTTTATCCTGCGTGGTTGATGTCACGAACAAATAGGTATAAATCGGCCATAAGTTCAATTCCGTCGCATATTCACTGCGCTGCACACCGCTTTTGTGTGATCGGGATCACACTGATACCCACAACCCATCTACAGTACAGATCGGGGGGCTGCCACCACCAAACGACGGGACGAAGCCGGGTACTAGAACTCAGAGCAAGTTAAAGGTCAATACTCTCTAGCATTTCGGTTACCAAAGCCGCAATTGGTGAGCGCTCAGATCGAGTTAGCGTCACATGGGCAAATAGCGGGTGGCCCTTTAGCTTCTCGACAACCGCCACCACGCCATCGTGCCGGCCTACACGCAGGTTGTCGCGCTGAGCAACATCGTGAGTAAGAATAACCCGGCTATCACGCCCGATTCGGGAAAGTACGGTCAACAGCACATTTCGTTCAAGGGATTGGGCCTCGTCGACAATCACGAAAGCATCATGTAGTGACCGACCACGGATATGGGTTAGCGGTAAGACTTCAAGCATGCCGCGATCGACAATTTCTTCGACCACCTCCTGGGTCGTCACGGCGCCCAAGGTGTCGAAGACCGCTTGCCCCCAAGGTGACATTTTCTCCTGCTCATTACCCGGTAGGTAGCCAAGCTCTTGGCCGCCAACCGCAAATAGCGGCCGGAACACGATGACTTTTCGATGCTGACGGCGCTCAAGTACCGCCTCGAGCCCGGCGCATAGTGCCAATGCACTCTTCCCGGTGCCGGCTCGCCCGCCCAGGGAGATGATCCCAATATCTGGATCAAGCAGTAGATCCAAGGCGATGCGCTGCTCAGCGCTACGCCCATGTAACCCGAAAGCTTCGCGATCACCACGAACGAGGCGAACCCGCTTATCGGCGGTAACGCGGCCAAGTGCGCTACCGCGGTCAGAGATCAATACCAAACCCGTATGGCAGGCCAAGTCGCGCGCTACATCAAGATCAATAATTGAATCTTCATAAAGTTGATCAATGTCTGTGGCTGCTACGTCAATCTCGGCCATTCCGGTGAAGCCGGTCTCAACAACCAACTCCGCGCGATACTCCTCTGCCATCAAGCCAACAGCCGAGGCCTTTACCCGCATTGGGAGGTCCTTGCTGACAAGGACTACATCACTACCTTCATTCGATAAACTACGCGCCACTGCCAAAATGCGAGTGTCGTTATCACCTAGTTGGAAGCCGGTCGGCAATACCGAAGTATCAATATGGTTGAGCTCAACCCGCAAGGTGCCGCCCAACTCACCAACCGACATCGGGGCATCGAGCCGACCATGTGAAATGCGGAGATCATCAAGTAGCCGAAGTGCATTACGCGCGAAGTACCCAAGTTCTGGGTGGCTGCGCTTGGCCTCGAGCTCGATGATCACCACCACAGGAATGACAACGTCATGCTCATCAAAACGCAACATCGCTCGGGGGTCAGACAATAAAACCGAAGTATCAAGGACGTAAGTGCGGCGAGCGGGGCTGGACTTTGGTGAGGTCACGAAGCCTCCTGTGCGGCCGCAAGCGGCCTGGCGCGGAAACGGGTCCGCGGCTTACGAACCCGCGACACTGACGCTAAGGGGGTGAAGGCGACATAACGCGTTGACACGCCGGTAGCTAAACGCCGAACCGGCGCTTCCGATCGGCGTAAGAGCGCAGGGCGCGAAGGAAGTCAACGTGCCGAAAATCAGGCCAATAGGCCTCGCAGAAGTAAAACTCCGAGTGCGCACTTTGCCAAAGGAGAAATCCGGACAGCCTTTGTTCACCCGATGTTCGGATAACAAGATCGGGATCGGGCTGGCCTTTTGTATAGAGATGCTCAGTGATGTGCTCGACGTCAATTATTTGGGCAAGCTCATCAATGCTCGTGCCCTGGCTGGCCTGCTCCTGAAGTAGCGCGCGCACGGCATCAACGACTTCACGGCGCCCGCCGTAACCCACCGCGATGTTGACAAGTGACCCAGCAACATCGGCAGTTGTTTCCTGTGCTTCTTTCAGCATCCGCGCAGTTCGGTCTGGCAATAAATCCAAGGCACCGACCGGGTGGAGCCGCCACCGGCCTTGGGCAACAAGGCCCGTCACAGTCTCTTCGATAATCTCAAGGAGTGAACCTAGCTCGGGCTCGGGACGGCCAAGGTTGTCGGTGGAAAGCAGCCACAAGGTAACCACTTCGACGTCGACCTCATCGCACCAACCGAGGAAATCAACGATTTTCGCGGCCCCCGCTCGGTGTCCGGCGGAAGATGATGAGCCCTGCGCGGTTGCCCACCGCCGGTTTCCGTCGAGAATCACTCCGATATGCCGTGGGCGATCAGCTGGCGGAATCTGCCCCAGGAGATTGCGTTCATAAACGCCATATAGAAGATTTCGAAGACCCACGAGGGCAGGCTACTCTGTGCGATCTTACTAAGTGGGACTTATCGCCACAGCAGGTGAAATGGCTCTACCCAAACACCGTGCAACATGTCGCAGAAAGCCCGTAAAGCCGATGTATTTCAGTCCCCGCTCGATGCAACCTGTTTCGCTAACTCGACCGCTGAGGTCGTCGGGCGCTGACAGGTGAACGCCAGACACACATAGGCGGTTGGCAATTCGTCCAGAGCCGGTCTTTCGCGCAGCAGCGGCACACTAGAAAGTTCACCAGCAACACCTAGCGCGGTAACCGCTCCCGGTGAAACTGACATGAGCGCGATCTGGTGCAAAGCGGCTGCGGTGGGGTCTGAAGGCGTACCGATTATCGCAATCTCCAACGGGCCGGCGAGTAATGCAGACGCCCCCGCTAAACCCCAACCGGCTACCCTTGGCGAGCGCACCGCCAGAACTTTTGCCGCACCTAACGCGCGCTCTGCTATCGCTCGATACTCGCCGAGCCCGGTCAGCGCCGAAAAGGTGATACACGCATTGGCGGTAGCAAACCAACCGGACGGCTCTGCATTGTCTGACGCGTCACGAGGACGACGCACCAACGCCGGCGCGTCGTCGGCCGTGTCAAAGAAACCGCCGTCACCGTCAGCGAAATGCTGAATCGCAATATCAAGCAGAATGCCGGCTAGAACTAGCCATTCATCAGCTCCGGTAACTTGATAAAGCGCCAGAAAACCCTCGGCCACACTGCCGTAGTCATCCAGCACACCATTGTTGGTTCCGGCCCTACCATCACGCGAGGTGCGGCACAGCCGGTCATCATCATGGGCACCCAAATGCACCGCGAGCAATAGGTCGGCGGCCCCCAAGGCCGCTTCAATCCACTCCGGTCGACTGAATAGCGCACCTGCTTCCGCCAGAGCGGCAATCGCGAGCCCATTCCAGGCCGCCACCACTTTGTCATCGCGACCCGGGCGCACCCGTTTGGCCCTAGCTGCAAGTAGAGCCGAGCGAACTAGCTCCCACCGGGGTAAATCCTCCGGCTCATCTGGTAGTTGCAGGGTCGAAAGCCCATGCTCAAAAGTGCCCGACTCGGTTACCACAAGTAACCCCGCGGCCCATTCACCATCTTCCACACCCAGCACGTCAATTAGCTGCTGGGGCGACCAGGCGTAAAACAAACCTTCAACACCTTCACTATCAGCATCTAATGCCGAAGCGAAGGCACCTTCCGGGGTTGTCATTTCACGCAACAGAAACTCTGCAGTCTGATGCACCACTCGCTCAGCCAGCGCCGATCCAGTCAAGCGCCACCAATGTGCATAAACGCGTAGCAAGAGGGCATTGTCATAAAGCATCTTTTCAAAATGTGGAACCACCCAGTTCGCGTCCACCGAGTAACGAGCAAAACCGCCACCAAGTTGATCAAAAAGCCCACCGCGCGCCATCGCCGATAGCGTTCTTTCGGCCATCGCTAAGGCGAACGCATCATCAGTTCGTGCCGCCTCGCGCAGGAGAAACTCAAGGAGCATGGATGGCGGAAACTTCGGTGCACCACCAAAACCTCCTTGCGCCGAATCGAATTCGCGCTCGGTAGCGGCTACGGCAGCACGAAGGTCTGCGGCATTCGGAGGCCCGTTGACTTGCATTGGCATAGTTCGTTCATTAATTGCGGTGATGATCCGCTGTCCCGCCGCCAATACCTCATCGCGGCGCTGTGCCCAAGAATCAGTAATCGCCGAAAGGAGTTGCGGGAACGAGGGCAACCCGTGCCGTGGAGTCGGTGGAAAATAAGTGCCCGCATAGAACGGGTGGGCTTCATGGTCCAAAATCACCGTCATCGGCCAGCCACCATGGCCGGTCATCGCCACCGTGACGCCCATGTAAACCGAATCAATATCCGGGCGCTCCTCGCGATCAACCTTGATCGACACGAAGTTGGCGTTCAAGTAGTCCGCGGTGGCCTGATCCTCAAATGATTCGTGGGCCATGACATGACACCAGTGGCAAGCGGAATAGCCAATCGACAGGAAAATCGGTACATCGCGGCGACGCGCCTCGTCGAATGCCGCTTCGGACCACTCCCACCAGTCAACCGGGTTGTCGGCATGCTGAAGCAGATACGGACTCGTCGAATCACTTAACCGGTTGGCCACGATGCACCTAAAGTTCTTAGGCCCGCAGAGCCTGCGCTAGTTCATCAAAGCCGTCCACCATCAATTGCATGTCTGCAGCGGTGTGTGCGAGCGATACCAACCACTGCTCGTCAAGGCCGGGAGGCGTCAAAATACCGCGGTTGACCCCCCATAGCCAGCTCAGTTCGGCGGCGCCAAAGTCGGTGCGCTTGTAGTCACGGTAGGTACGTACCGGAGTAGTTGACCAAGTGATCGCACCCTTTACACCGAAGCCCACGGTATGTGCTGGTAGTTCGTGGCGCAAGATAATTTCGTCAACGGCACGCAGCGCACCTTCATTTACTAATTCGGCGGCCGCGAGGGCCTCAGCGGTGCAAATATCATCAACGGCAGCGGCAGCAGCCATCACTAGTGGGTTACCGTTATAGGTGCCGAAGTGCGGCATCCGGCCATCGGTAACCGCCGCCATCACCTCGGCCCGACCACCAAAAGCCGCCAGCGGCAAACCGCCGCCAATGCTCTTTGCGAGGCAGACTAAATCAGGTGTGACTCCAAGACGCTGCGACGCCCCACCGTAACCGGCGGTGAGCCCTGTCTTCACTTCGTCGAAAACCAACAGGACACCGTGCGCGTCACAGGCCGCACGAACTCCGGCAAGATACCCGGCATCTGGAACCACAATTGAGATATTTTCGAGCACCGGCTCCATCACCACGGCTGCAATCTCGTCACCGTGGGCGCTCAATATTTCAACAAGTCGCTCAAGATTGTTGTAGGGCACTACGTGAACAGTGCCGGCCTCGACATCAAATGGCACGACCGGAATTGGGAAGCCTTCCGGGCCAGCATCGGCAACAGCAGGTTTGACGGAAACAGCCAGCGCGTCATACCCACCGTGGTACCCGCCCTCGATCTTCACAATTGCATGGCGATGGGTGTAGGCCCGCGCCGTTCGCACGGCATACATGGTGGCCTCGGTGCCCGAGTTGGCGAAGCGCACTAGGTCCAGGCCGAACCGGCGCTGGAACCGCTCAGCAACCTCGGTAGCAGATGGTGAAGGGGTGACGAACAAAGTACCTGTTTCAAGGGCCAGGGTCACGGCTGCAACAACGCTTGGGTTTAGGTGACCAACCAACATGGCGCCAAAACCCATTGAAAGATCAAGTAGTGGTCGTCCGTCAACATCTTTTAACCAGGCACCTTTCCCTGATTCGATCGCGATCGGATACGGATCCCAGTGTTGAAATGACGACGGCACCCCGAGTGGCAACGACCCGGTGGCGCGAACATGGTGAGCCGCTGAGCCACCGGTGGTCGCGGCGAATCGCTCCCACTCACTGTCAAGTAACGCCTGAACCCGAGCCGGGTCGACCGGCAAAGCTGCACTAGTTGGCACACTTCGCCAGGTGGCTGGGTCATGTGGTGGCCAGTGGGTAGTTAGGGCGGGTGTAGTGATCGTTGACATCTCGCAGAGCTCCAAGGTAGGCCCGGATTGTTGAAGGTATCCAAGATGCTAGTCGGGTCCAGCGCCCCGCCGGGCAGCGGCTAACGTTGAGCCATGCGTCGCCTTATTGAAGTTTCCAGGTTCGTGGTTGCCGTGCCCGCTGTCGGCTCCATCATTGGATCCTTTGTCTTGATGATCATCGGGGTCTGGGAGATCGGGGGATCGATTATCAACCTCTTCAATCGGTCGATTTCCATCAAGCAATCAGTTGTTGGGATTTTGACGGCGGTAGACATTTTGCTACTGGCCACCGTGCTCCTGGTGATCGGATACGGGCTCTACGAGCTGTTCGTCGACAGTTCAGTTCAGCTGCCTGCTTGGCTAGAAATACGATCCCTCGATGACTTGAAAAGCAAACTAATTGGTGTTGTAGTCGCAATCATCTCGGTTGTTTTCCTCGGGATTCTCGTTGACCTCAACGACCCGAGCGATATCTTGTACGTCGGGGCCGGGGCCGGGGCGGTCGTACTTGGACTGGCCGCCTTCACGTACGCCACCCGCAAGAATTAATGCAGTTAATGGAATTAGCCGCACGGGCGCCTCGCTGGTTCACCGAAACTGATGCCGACCACTCTCAGTTGTACGTAGAACGCATCCGCGGGATGGCCGCCGAAGGTGCCGACCTCGGTGGCGAAGCCCGCCTGATCGACGCCATGGTGCCGCGCGGTTCGCGCATTTTGGATGCGGGTTGTGGCCCCGGTCGGGTCGGTGCCGTTCTGCATGCGTGCGGGCACGAGGTTGTCGGGGTCGACGTCGATCCTGAGCTCATTGCCGCTGCCCGCGCTGATCACGTCGGCCCTACTTGGTTGGTTGCTGACCTTAGTGAACTTGACCTTGCAAACCAGGGCCAAATCGCTCCATTTGATGCCGCGGTCATTGCTGGCAATGTGCTCGCCTTTGTTGCATCCGGCACCGAGCAGCAGGTACTAATCTGCATTGCGAAGCATTTGAAGCCGGATGGTTTTGCGGTTGTTGGATTCCATACCGATAGATACGAGATGGGCGAATTCGATAAGCACCTAGCCGGGGCCGGATTCACACTCGAACACCGATTCGCCACCTGGGATCTCCGCCCCTGGCGCCTTGACGCAGAATTCGCCGTCAGTGTGCTTCGCCTACCGAGCTAGTCAACTCTTAGGCAATTTAGTCAACCATCAGCAAAAAAGGTGCGTGGTCCCGGACTTCACGAGTAAAGTAACGCGATTCGTCTCTTTGGGGGAGGTCCGGTGAAGTACTTTCTGCCGCTGACCGATCCAATTTTGGAGATGGTCGATATCAGCGTCAAGCTAAGTGGGCTGCAAATTCTCGATAACGTGAGTATCGGGGTGCCCCAAGGCACGGTAACCGGCTTGATTGGCCCCAACGGCGCGGGCAAGACCACCGTCTTCAACGTAATTAGTGGATTCGTCACAGCAGACTCCGGGTATCTCAAGGTTGATGGCAAGAAGCAAAAGCATGTGCACCCCCATCACCTAACGAAGAAGGGCATCGCCCGCACCTTGCAGGGAGTCGGACTCTTCCCGACCATGAGTGCCCTAGAAAATGTCATGATCGGCGGCTCATCGCAGGTGCGTAGCGGGATCATCGCGCAATCTCTAGCCATGCCTTGGACCGACGTGGAGCAGAACCGATTACGTGCGCAATCCATGGCAATACTCGGTGAGCTCAATATCGCTGACGCGGCTAATAGGTTGCCCGGTGAACTGCCCTACCCCATCCAAAAACGAGTCGCACTCGCGCGAGCCCTCGTGAGTGACCCGCAGGTACTACTGCTAGACGAGCCCGCCGGTGGCATTAGCGCGGCAGATATTTCTGAGTTGGCAGAATTGATTCGAAGTTGGGTACCTAAGCGCACAGTTCTGCTCGTTGAACACCACATGGAATTAGTCATGGAAGTCTGCGACCTAATTTGGGTTCTTGATGCCGGCAAGGTAATTGCCGCCGGTACTCCCGATGAAGTCCGCCGAAACCCCGCCGTGCTGGCTGCTTATCTCGGTGAAGACGGAGCAACCTGATGCTCACAATTACTGACCTGTCAGTCAACTACGGCGCCGTCCAAGCCCTTTCCAACGTCTCGATCGAAGTGCCAAAAGGCGAGGTGACCGCGGTCATCGGCGCCAATGGGGCCGGCAAGTCAACTCTCATGCGCACTTTGTCCGGGTTAGTTAGGCCAGGATCCGGCGATGCAACTGTTGGCGGCGTCACAATCACCGGCCGTAAACCCGAAGACATCGTCCGCCTTGGCGTCTCTCTCGTACCCGAAGGCCGGTCCACCATTCCTGAGTTAACGGTAGAAGAAAACCTGCGACTTGGCGGCCTGTGGCGTGATAAAGCAGGGCGCAACTCAACACATGCGCAGGTTTTTGACTTATTTCCGGTGCTTGCGCAGCGGCGCAAGATGCGAGCAGACACGCTTAGCGGCGGAGAACGTCAGCAACTTGCAATTGGCCGGGCCCTGATGTCGGATCCACGGGTGCTACTACTTGATGAACCATCACTTGGCCTAGCACCACTTATAGTCACGCAGATTCTTGAACTTGTAAGTCGGCTAGCGAGTGAATCAGATCTAGCCGTACTGCTAGTTGAACAAAACGCCGTAACCGCCTTACGCGTTGCTACTACCGGCGTCGTACTAAACCTCGGCAAAGTAGTGATGGTCGGCAGTGGCGCAGAAATCGCGTCCGATGAACAACTTCGACATGCCTACTTGGGCTACTAGGAGGTGACACATGACTACGTTCATTGACTACCTCCTAGGTGGCCTTGGATCGGGCGCGATCATTGCGCTGATGGCACTCGCCTTGGTCCTCATTTGGCGTTCAACTCGTGTGGTCAACTTTGCGCAGGTTGGACAGGCGATGTTCACGACCTTCATCGCGCTTTCCATTCAGACCTGGACCGGATCTTGGTATATCGCTTTGATCGGGGCTCTGGCCGCCGGCGCGGTACTTGGGGTCATTGTCCAATACCTAGTGCTTCGCCCCGTAAAAAGAAATGACACATCCGGTGCGATCATCGCAACATTTGGCGTACTCATCGCACTGCAGGCAGCTGCGGGCATGATCTGGCCAGGAGGAAGTCAAGCATTCCCGCAGCCATTTACAAACTCCGGTATCGAGTTCGCTGGCCGAGTCTGGCCGATCTCGATCTATGATTTCGCGGTCATCGGGATCACCGCATTGCTTGTTCTTGGCCTAACCCTGCTATTCACCAAGACCTCACTTGGACTGTCAATGCGGGCCGCCGCATTTAATCCTGAGGTAGCCAGGCTATCTGGGGTACGGGTATCGCGTGTCTTGACTTTCGGCTGGGCGTTGGCTGGTTCAGTCGGCGCGGTAGCCGGCGTGTTGGTTGCCCCTGTTTCAACAATTTCACCGAATAGCTTCGACATCCTCCTAGTTTTCGCTTTTGTCGCCGCCGTTATTGGCGGCCTTGACTCTTTGATAGGAGCCATTTCAATTGGTGTCTTCACCGGGTTAGTGATTTCACTCGTCTCGGGCTATAGCGATTCAGGCAATGCACCGGTCGTTGCATTGTTGTTACTCGCACTGAATCTGATCCTTAAACCTGAAGGCATCTTCAGCCACCACAAAGCTCGATCGGTCTAGGGGCGCGCATGCTGAACTTGCTGCGTCTTCCGGGCGCCCGTTTCTTAAGCCATCTAGCCATCGTTTTTGTGATTTGGGCCGCTTTGATGCGAATCAACGATGGCATCGATCCGCTAATGAGCTACTACCTCGCACTCGCTGCGATGTATGCGACCGCAATGTTCGGCATGGTGATTCTTGTCGGCTTATCCGGTCAGGTGTCCTTAGGTAATGGTGCACTGATGGCAATCGGCGGCTACGTGTTTGCGCTTACCAGCCTCAACTGGCAGACCGTGCCAATTCTTGGATGGCAATGGAATCCAATCTGGTCGATGATCTTTGCCGGCTTCGGGGGTATCGCGGTCGGTCTCATCATCGGCTGGATAGGTGCTCGACTGCGCGGGCCTTACCTTGCCGGCTTGACTCTTGGCATCGCCGTGGGAATCCCAGCCATCGCGACCCGGTTCCCCGAAATCTTCGGTGGCGAGACCGGGCTGATGCTCACGGTGCCTTATCCCGCAGGTGGGTACGCCCCCACCGTGGAATCGGCGCCAATTGATGAGGCACCGTTAGCTGAGGTGCCACTGGAGCAGGCACCACTTGACGAGGTGCCACTGGAGCAGGCACCACTTGACGAGGTGCCACTGGAGCAAGCACCACTGGAGCAAGCACCGCTCGAGCAAGCACCACTCGATTCTGAAACAGCCGGCGCCGGTGACATGCTGACCGCAGACAACTTCCCCAGTGCCGAAAGTTCACCTGCGGCTGGCGACATGCTGACCGCCGACAACTTCCCCAGCGCCGAAAGTTCACCAAGTGCTTTGGCGCTGCCATCAGATGCCGCCCTCCCAAATGACATTGATCCGACCGCAGCAGGTGATGCACTACTTGCAGGTAGCGCCTTTGTTCTCGAGCGCTGGCAAGCCTCACTCGCAGTTACCGCAGCCTGCATCATCGGTTTCTTAGCACTTAACTTGGTGCGCGGGCGCCAGGGTCGGATCTGGCGTGCGGTCCGCGACGATGAAGTCGCCGCTGCCGTTTCTGGGATTTCCCCGGCCGGTTCAAAGATTTCGGCATTTGTGGTCAGCAGCTTCTTTGCCGCTATTGCCGGCGCCGTATTCGCCCAGATTCTCAGTTACGTCGGGCCAGGGGCTTTTGGGCTCGGGCTCTCCCTATCGCTACTGGTCGGTGTGGTGCTCGGTGGCAGAGCCTCCCTAGGTGGCGCGATCATCGGTGGCGTACTACTGGTCGCCCTGCCCCAGTTGGTATTCAATATTGCCGGCGATCGCGGCTGGCCGGCCAATGTCACCGACAATGCGCCAAACCTGGTTTATGGCCTGCTGGTCGTGCTGGTGGTCTTAATTGCACCCGGTGGCCTCCTGGGAAGCCTGAAGGATGCCACCCGACGCTTGTTGGCCAAGTCCGGCTCTGCCAACTAATTTTCCTATTTGTCCTTTTTGTGAATTTTTCATCGGGACAACCGGCCAAATTCGCCGTACCTTTTGCAAATACCACCTGAACCAAAGGTTACTGGCTAGTAGCGTAGAGATATACCGAGCACGCACAATGCGTGTCCGCAGCCAAGCCTCTCCCCTAATTCAGGGGGGAAAGTTAAACGGGAGGAAATTACGTGAGAACCACCTATGCGGCCCGCGTGGTCGCCGCTGGAGCCGTGGCAGCGCTTGCGCTTGCCGCAGCTGTTCCAGCCCAAGCAGCGAGGATTCAGGCAACTGATCCCGGTGTCTCAAAAACCGAGATCGTGATCGGCACGACCACACCGCTAACCGGCCCCGCCTCCCCCGGCTATATGTATGTAGCTCCGGCTGCGAAGGCGTACTTCGATTACGTCAATTCAAATGGCGGCATCAACGGACGAAAAATCAATTATGTCTACCTTGATGATCAGTACAACCCAGCGCTGACCAAGAAGCAGACGAACCAGTTGATTCTCAGTAACAAAATTTTTGCAATGTTCGGTGCTCTCGGTACCCCGTCGCACTCTGCGGTCGTCGCTGACCTGAATCGTCGCGGAATCCCAGACGTATTCGTCAACACGGGCTCATCGAACTTCGATAATCCATCGAAGTACCCGATGACTTTCCCATTCTTCCCGTCGTATGTGGTGGAAGCCAAAGTCATGGGTTACTACATGGCCAATGACGCCACGCTTAATGCCAAGAAAAAGTGCCTGTTCTATCAGGACGGTGAATTCGGCGATAACGCCAAGGTTGGCTTCGCCGCCGCCGGTACTACTTTCGCTGCAGAGACGTCCTACTACTCCGGCCAGCAGGTTGCGCCATTTACTTCGCAGGTCGCAAAGTTGAAGGCAGCCGGCTGCGAGTTGGTTGTCTTCTTCGGAGTTACTTCGGCAACTGCTCAGTTGCTCGGCACCGCCGCCAAGTCAGCATTCGCACCGACCTGGATGATCACGTCGGTCGGCTCTGACCCATCGGTTGTTGGCGCCGCTCTCGGTGCCGCGGGCAACACGCTGCTCAAGGGTGTTTACACACCCAGCTTCTTGGTGCCTATCCAAGACACCACGAACCCTTATGTTAGCCAGATGAAGGTGATCGCGGATAAGAACGCTCTGCCGTGGAACTTCTACACCTACTACGGCCTGAACACCGCTTATGTCTTGGCGCAGGCCATCAAGGCCGCAGGCCCCAACTTGACTCGCGCAGGTTTGATCAACGCGCTCCAGACGAAGGCCAGCACCTTTAGGTCGGCGGCTATCGCGCCAATGCTGATCAGCGCGAAGTCACATCAGGGGCTAAACGGCTACTACATGGGCCTGTACAACGCAACCGGCCAAGTAGAGCGCCTGACCAGCTACATCATGACGGCGACGAGCGCGACTTCTGGCACCGCTAAGAAGACCACGTTCAAGCCCGGCGCACCCACCTCCAAGTTGCTTCCGTAGATGAGGACACCAATGAAAATCAAAATGTCTCGCCGCATTGTTGCGGTACTCGCCACGTCGGGGTTGCTGCTCGCAGCAGCCCCGGCACTAGCGCCGGCCCAAGCGGCCGATGCCTGTGCACTCGGTGCCACCTGTGAGGGCAGCCTCACCGGTTCACTGGGTGCATCAACCTTCAAGATCGTGATGCCAACGACGTTCAATGGCACCGTGCTGTTGTTCTCACATGGCTATCGCGTCGGCACCCCGGTACCTGCCGCTTTGGCGACCCCACTTGGCTTTGCCGCTAACCCGGCATATGTCAAGACGTCAGTGCCGGCATTCGCTGCAACTTTTGGTACTGACGTTGCCTATGTAGGCGGCGGTGGCGCTGATGTCGCCGATAACCCACTAGCCATCCCTGCGCTACTCGCCCAGGGCTATGCACTAGCGGGCACCGGCTACGCCAAGCAAGGTTGGGCAACCGCTGAAGGTGTCGAATCAGGTGAGAACCTGCTGAAGTACATCAACGCTGGTGCGATCAAGGGCGTTAAGAAGACCATGGTGTGGGGTGAATCCCTCGGTGGGCTCATCGCTCAAACAATTGCCGAGCGCAATCCGGGCAAGATCGCCGGGTCACTCCCGACGTGCGCACCCCTTGCCGGCCCAGAACAGGCGTTCTCGGGCGCGATGACCGTCATGTACACCTGGAAGACCCTGATCGCTCCCACCCTTCGGGTCGCGAACTACCAGAGTTACACCCAGGCGCTATCTGACCTCGGCACCGTATTGACGATCCTCAACGGCGTTGGCGCTGGCACAATCAGCACCTCCGCTGTTGGCTACCCGGTCGCTCAGGCAAACCTGCTAGCTGGGTTGATGGCCGGCCTACCAACGAAGTCCACGGTTTATGACGGCCAAACCGTTAACCCGGCCTACGCGACCTTGGGTACCTTGGCCGCTGTGGTTGGTGGCTACTCGCCAGCATCTGCCGGGGCTAACAGCGCAGCTGCAATGCTGCAAAACGTGGGCGGGGCCGCCGCACTTGGCATCCTCGGCAGGTACGAGCTCGAACAGCGCGCTCGCGCCATCGCCAGCATCCCGGCCACTACAACGGCCAACTTCAATGACAACATCAACGTGTCGTATACCAACCTGCTCTCTTCCGAGCAGCGCGGTGAGTTCGGCGACACGTTGAATGCGTCAACGGTGATGCCGAACCTGCTAAATGCCATGCTCGCGAAGCTGGATGCATCCAAGGGTGATGCAACCGCACGCTTTGGTGCAAATGCGGCAGCGGTAGCGGCCGTGCGCGCATTGCCGGCGGCAAAGGGTGTCTACTCTGTGCCCACACTGTTGATCTCGACGACCTACGACCCAATCGTGGCCGCCGGCAACACCAGTGAGTTCTACGCCAAGCTCGCCAAGAGCGGTGCGAAGAGCAAGCTGCTAAAGATCGCGCAGTACTACACGGTTCCATCACCTGATGGCTACACCAAGTTCGCAGCAGGCGGTAAGTCACCTGATGCGGCCGCCTCTGCAGCGGCAAACACCTCCGGTGTTGGTCACTGCACGTTCTTTGGGATCGCAGGAGGCGCTCAAATAACCAACGCGGTTACCACACTCAATGCGATGGTGAATGCAAAGACCGCCTCGGCCCTGAAGAAGGCCAAGGCGATCGAGTACGCCACCGCCGGTGTTAATAACGACGGCCAGTACGAACCGGATGCCCTGAAGCGTCCGAACGCAAAATAGCGCTGAAGTAGGGAAGCGGGGCGGGTGGGCAACCACTCGCCCCGCTTTTTCGTCATATCTGTATGTTATTAGCCGCCAATATGGGCTATATTCCTTTTTTGTGACGCAATTACGGATTTCCGAAGCCGCGGAGCTGCTCGCCGTCAGCGACGACACAGTTCGCCGCTGGATCGACACTGGCCGGCTCGAAGCCACCGCTGGCGGTATCGGGCCGATGACCGTCGACGGCTCGGCAGTGGCCGCCCTGATGTCGCAGGCCGCACCACGGGTACCAGCCCCGATTCCAACTTCAGCACGCAATCGTTTCGCTGGCATCGTCACGCGCGTTGAGCGCGATGGCGTGATGGCCTTGGTCGAGATTCAGGCCGGCACGCACCGCGTGGTTTCACTAATGAGCCGCGAGGCCGCCGATGAGCTTGGGCTCGAGCCAGGGGTACGCGCCGCCGCGAGTATCAAAGCCACCAATGTCGTTGTCGAGCTGGATGAATCACCATGAAGCTCGCGGGCTATTTAAGTGTTGCTGTTGCCGGCACGCTTATTGCACTCGGCGGT
>JBIIOU010000166.1:0-4904 GCA_044336815.1 Candidatus Nanopelagicales bacterium
TCTGCTCGGCGGGTATCGGGTGCAGGGTCGGGGCGAAAGTGGCGAAATGCTGCTGCGCGATGCTAAAGCCATGCAGGCCGCTGGCGCTACCGCGGTGGTTCTCGAACTAGTGCCCGCTGATCTTGCCGCGCGAGTCAGTGAGGTGCTAACCATTCCGACAATAGGTATCGGTGCCGGACCACATACCGATGCTCAGGTCATAGTTTGGCAAGATCTCGTCGGCTTAACTGACGGTCCGGCACCTAAGTTCGTCAAGCGCTATGCAGATCTGCGATCGATCATGACCGACGCGGTAAGTGACTGGGCGGATGATGTCGCCAGCGGTGCTTATCCAGCCGAAGAGCATACGTACAAATAGCAGCTCACACGTCGGTGATACGAACCCCGGTGTGCGCCTTGTAACGACGATTCATTGCGATCAGGTTCGCGGTCAGCGCCTCAACTTGATGGCAGTTGCGCAATCGGCCCGCGAATATCCCCCGCATGCCAGGGATCCGGTTAGCCAGGGCTTGCACAATGTCGGTGGCGGCGCGGTCATCACCTAGCACCAATACATCGGTATCGATTGAGTCTACGGTTTCATCGAGCAGTAGTACCGCCGAGATGTGATGGAAAGCTCCGACCACCTGGCTATCGGGGAGCAAGATAGCGGCCTGCTGCGCGGCCGACCCTTCATCCACGGCTATGGCAAACGCCCCTTGCTTATCAAACCCAAGCGGGTTTACGCAGTCAACCAAGATCTTTCCGGCCAATTCAGCTCGCAGTGACTCCAGTAAGTCTCCGTGACCATCCCATGGGATCGCCGCGATAACTACGTCCGAAGCAGCGGCACAATCTTGGTTACTGGCACCGGTAACACCATGCCCCAAACTCGCTGCTGAGTCTTGTGCACGAGTTGCATCACGCGAACCAAGGACTACTTGGTGACCGGCTATTGCTAACCGCCGCGCGAGACCTCGACCTTGTTCACCGGTACCACCGAGCACACCAATACGCAAGTGGGCAACGTCAGGAAGTACGCGTGGGTCAGGAGTTACTACTGCTTCAGCCATAGTGCGAAATAATGCCAGATGTTTCAAATAAGGACCAATCGGGGCTAGCTAAATGTGTTGTTGTCCGAGAAAAAAAGTGCATCGCATAGCACGCGCGCGACACGAAATGACACACCGACATGAAAATGCACGAATTTCACCATGTTTTCTGTCAGAGTTGCACTGCAGGTTCCTGCAACAGAGCTGGGACCTACGACACGGGAGGCAAACGTGGCGGCAGTAAAGAAGGCGGCCAAGAAGGCGCCGGCGAAGAAAGCAGTACGTAAGGTAGCCAAGAAGGCTGTAAAGCGCCCTGCAAAGAAGGCAGCAAAGCGCCCAGCAAAGAAGGCCGCGAAGAAGGCTGTAAAGCGCCCAGCAAAGAAGGCCGCAAAGCGCCCAGCAAAGAAGGCCGCGAAGAAGGCTGCAAAGCGCCCAGCAAAGAAGGTCGCGAAGAAGGCAGCAAAGCGCCCAGCAAAGAAGGCAGCTAAGAAGGCTGCAAAGCGCCCAGCAAAGAAGGCAGCAAAGCGCCCAGCAAAGAAGGCCGCGAAGAAGGCAGCAAAGCGCCCAGCGCGCAAGGTTGTCCGTCGTCGCGTCGCGAAGAAGGCCTAGTTCGGCCCCAAGCGTGAACGTGAAAGGCCCGCGCCATTTGGTGCGGGCCTTTCACGTTACTGGCGCACAGGACTTCCACCTACAATGAAGTACATGCCAGCAAATTCTCGCCCTGTACTTACTCCAGGCACGATTTCCGCAGAGCGCGCGGTACCCACGAATATCCCTCGGCCCTCTTATGTCGGCAAGCCGGCCCCAGAGCGCTACACGGGATCTGACGTCCAAGACGAGCAAACCCTGGCGGCAATGCGGATAGCCGGGCGAATTGCCGCTGACGCATTAGTTGAAGTTGGTGCCCACATCGAGCCTGGAGTCACCACCGACGAACTCGATCGCATCGGCCACGAGTACCTCTGCGATCACGGTGCCTACCCGTCGACACTCGGCTACCGGGGCTACCCCAAGTCCCTTTGCTCATCCCTTAATGAAGTCATCTGCCACGGCATCCCGGACTCAACCGTGCTACTTGACGGAGATATCTGCAATATTGATATCACCGCCTTTATCGGCGGAGTCCATGGCGACACCAACGCGACCTATCTCGTCGGAGACTCCGTTGACGAGGATTCCAAACTGCTGGTCGAGCGGACCCGTGAAGCCACTCGGCGAGCAATCGCCGCCGTCGCACCCGGGCGCCCGCTGAATGTCATCGGTCGCGTTATCGAAAGTTATGCCCGACGATTCAACTACGGGGTCGTGCGAGATTTCACCGGCCATGGCATCAGCACGTCATTTCACTCCGGCCTCGTAGTGCCCCATTACGACGATCCAGGATCGGATCTAGTCTTGGAGATCGGCATGACCTTTACCATCGAGCCGATGCTGACATTAGGAACCCATGACTACTCGATGTGGCCCGATGGCTGGACGGTCGTAACCAAGGATCTGCGCCGCACCGCGCAATTTGAACACACCTTGGTGGTTACCTCGACAGGAGCCGAAATCTTGACGCTCCCAACTGGCGCAACCACCTGGTGACTCCAATTGCACCAAGATATGAAAGCTAGAAGTACTAAATTCAACTAAATTCAGTACACTAGTGATGTGACCAAGTGGCTCAGCTCTGATGAACAGCGGTCATGGCGGGCATTCATCTCGGCCTGGACACTCCTAAATCATCAGCTCAATACCGACCTTCAGATCCAGTACGGCTTGACCATCGCTGATTATGAAATTCTGGTTCGCCTCAGCGAAACCGAGGGCCGGAGAATGCGCATGAGTGACCTAGCAGAAGCGACCTTAGCCTCGCGCAGCCGCCTGTCACATCAAGTCGGACGCATGGAGACTGCCGGCCTCCTAGCGCGTGAAGAGTGCACAGAAGATCGCAGAGGATCATTTGCGGTACTAACCGATGCTGGCTGGCAAGCCCTAGTCTCCGCGGCCCCAACCCATGTCACCGGTGTACGGGAGAACTTGGTTGACGTCCTGAGTAAATCCGAGTTCAAGGCACTTGGTGACGCTTGCCAGAAGATCGCAGCCTCGATTAATCTAGAAGCGAGCTAACCGCGCTTAAGACGGTCACTGCAATCGTCACCTATGGTAGTCAGGCTCAGATAAGCCCACTTCCTGCCACCGTTTCCGCTATTGTCTGGCGCATGAATTTTTCAGGAATTACCCGCCGATCTTTCCTTGGCGCTGCTGCTGCGGTAATCGGTGCCGCAGTCCTTCCCGCAAGTAGAGCCGGCGCCGCTACTGGGTTAGCGAAGGCCGCTTGGCCCAGTAAAGCCGCCTGGGCACAACTAGATGCACGAGTAGGTGGGCGGTTGATTAAACCGATTACGCCGTGGGCCTCACTCAAATCAGCGATCATCCCGCAACGTCTTAAAAACCCCTGGTATCTGGAAGAACAAGCAGGTGCCACCCAATCCACTGGAATGTTTAAGGCATGGACCTCTACGGCCAGTACTTACGCGGTCGCGGCAGAGAGCACCCAAGATATTGTCGCCGCCGTTAATTTCGCCCGCGAGAACAAGGTCAGAATTGTCGTCAAAGGTACCGGACACGATTATTTTGGCCGGTCATCGGCGCCGCGCTCCCTATTGGTCTGGACGCACAATATGCGCAAAGTGACAATTCACAAAAGCTTTCGCCCAGCCGGCGCACCTAGCTCGGTACCAGCCGAGCAGGCTGTTTCAGTTTTAGCAGGAAACCGTTGGCTGGAGGCCTATCAAGGGGTCACTAAGGCCGGCAGATATGTACAAGGCGGTGGATGCACAAGCGTGGGTGCTTGCGGTGGGTTTGCTCTAGGCGGCGGCTTCGGTTCATATTCGAAGCGATTTGGCAGCGGCGCGGCAGGGGTTCTTGAAATTGAAGTAATCACCGCCGATGGCAAGGTGCGGGTTACCAATAAGTATCAAAACGCCGACCTATTTTGGGCAATGCGGGGCGGTGGCGGTGGCACCTTCGGCATCGTCAGTCGCATGACCCTGCTCACCCACCCAATGCCGAGCACGTCCGGCTGGTTGTCTGGCTCGGTAACTGCAAAATCCGATGACAGTTACCGAGAACTTATCCGCCGGTACCTAAGTCTCATCGAAATTTCGCTAAACAGTCCGGCATGGGGCGAAGGGGTCACTTTTGTCAAAGGTGAGAACAAGATTGAACTCGGTACCTCATTCCTTGATATGTCGATTTCGGAAGCCAAGGCAATTTGGGCGCCGCTACTTGACGAATTGCGCTCGCGCCCAGCCGAGTACACGGTTAATGCAAATTTCAGCATCAAGCCATTCGTCGACAAATGGGATCCGACGAAGAATGCTGGCGTGATCATGGACGATCGAGTCGGTGCCCCCTCGGGCTACTACTGGTGGTCCGGAAACGCGGTTGAAGTAGGCGCCTACTGGGGTGCCTACCAGGGGCGAGGTATCCCCCTGAAGTCAATACAAGGTGATCAAACTCAGGTTCTTGCTGATGCAATATTCAATGCAACGCGCACCAGTTTGGTACTCCTCCAAACCAATAAGGCACTCTCAGGCGAGCATCCGGAAGCTGCCACGCGCGATCGTGAGACCTCATTGAATCCAGCGGTTTTTGATAACGCTGCCTTTGTCACTATGGGCGATTGGGTGCAGTACAAATACGTTGGCGTTGCCGGGCACGAGCCAGATATGGCAATTGCGCAAAGTCAGTTCGATGGGGTCAACAAAGCCATGGATTTCGTTACCCTGGCGACCCCAGGAGGGGCTTCCTATTCGAACGAAGGCAACTATTTTGAGCCGAATTGGCAATCTGAGTTCTGGGGTAGTAACTATCCAAGATTGCTAA
>JBIIOU010000167.1:0-4855 GCA_044336815.1 Candidatus Nanopelagicales bacterium
CCACCCACTGCATGGTGAGCAATTCTGGATCAAGCTCATCGATCCGGTTCACAAACGGCCCCACCAGCCGTTGGGCGCCATATCTGGCCCAATAAACCTCTTTTCGACGCGCATCCAAGGCAGCGATCAATTCACCGGTGACCCCCTCCGCGCGAGCCGAATGCGCGATGGCATCGAGTGAGCAGATACCCACCACTGGCACCCCCCACGCCAACCCGAGGCTTTGCGCGCTAGCCACACCAACGCGTAACCCGGTGTAAGGACCAGGGCCAACCCCACAAACGACTGCGTCAACTAAGTGACCAGCCACGACTTCAGCAATCATCGGTGCGAGAACTTCGGCGTGCCGGCGCGCATCAAGATGACGAGCTGAATTCAAGATGACATCACCATCAACCAAGGCCACCGAGGTCGCTGCGGAAGCGGTATCCAAAGCCAAAATAATCATGATCCGGCCAGCACTGCAAGATCACTTAATGTCCACCGCTCACCAACAGCGCTAATCGCAACCCGGCGGGTCTCATCGGCGCCATTATCGGATCTGCTTATGGTCACCACGAGGTAATCACCAGCCAACTGCTCGGCCTTGCCTTCACCCCATTCGACAACGGTGATGCTCTCATCTACGTCAGCAGCCAAATCAAGATCATCGAATTCAAGTGCCGAGCCAAGGCGATAGGCATCCACATGCACAAGTTGCGGAAGCCCGACAGCTGTGGCATGGACCCGAGCAATAACAAATGTAGGACTGGTAACCCGCTCGGCTACCCCCAAGGACTGCCCCAGTCCTTGCACCAAAGTCGTCTTACCAGCGCCTAGATCTCCGACCAGTAGTACTAGGTCTCCGGGTCGACAGTTGTGCCCAATCCGCGCGCCCAAAGCTTTCATGGCATCGGCGGTCGGCACAGCTAACTCGATCATGCAACGCCGTGACCAGATGCACCAATGAGATCACGCTTAACACGCGAAAGTAGTTGCTGCAGCAATTCATCAACTTCTTCGTGGTGCTCAATATTGACCATGTGGCCGCCATTCTTGATGACGACAAATTCCGCCCCGGGAACGCGGCTGACTATCTCTTCACTATGGGATCTGGGAGTTAGTCGATCCGAATCTCCGACTATTACGAGGACTTCGGCATGTTGAAGAATGGGCAACGCGGCGCGCTTGTCATGATCTTGAAGCGCAGGCAAGAATTCAGCCAAGACATCAATCGGCGTTGCAGTTATCATGTTGGACACCATTTGTCCCGCCTGTTCGGACGCCACCGATCCGAATGAATACAGCCGAGTGAGCAACATGCCCAAGTCATTGCTGGATCGCCTGCCGCGCTCCACCAAATTACGTCGACGTGCAAGCGCTGCCGCCGCCGGTGAGGCGACCCGATTAAAAATGTACCCAAATGGGGCTGGCAGGCCAAGGGATATTTCAGTAAGTCCCCCTGCCGAACTTGAGATCAATGCGACGCCGTAAACCCGATCGCGAATAACATCAGGCTGCTGCTCCGCAAATGCCATGATGCTCATACCGCCCATTGAATGACCGATGAGCATGAGCGGCCCATCCGGAGCAACCGCCGCGATTAGGTCGCCAAGATCCTCACCCAATTGATCAACGTGATGTGAGTCGAAATCGGCCCGCTCAGACCGACCATGGCTGCGCTGGTCATAAAATACTAAACGCGCCTTATCTTGAAGGGCTTTGCGTTGGAAATACCAAGAATCCAAACTCAGGGCGTAACCGTGGCAAAAAATAATTGTCAGTGGCGAATCAGCCTCATCGATTTCGACATGAAGTGCCGTGCCGTCTTTGGTAATAACATCGCGCTCTATCGAGTCAAATTCATCCATAGACCACGTACCATCAGGTTTTGAGCCGCGCGAAAGCACGATGCGCTCAACCGCCGCCCCGGCCGCAGCGCCAGCGGCAAGGACCCCCGCGGCAAGTAGGCCACCGCCCACCACCCGGATCGCATTGCTCATATCCCGGCTCACGGGGCACCAACATAAACACGTGGTACTCGCGGGCCAATTCGAGTGACAATTTCGTAGCCGATGGTTTCGCATGCGCGGGCAAAATCATTTGCCGTTGGCGCAGCTCCAAAGATAACCACTTCGTCACCAGCAGCTACATCAGCGCTTACGGCGACCATGAATTGGTCCATGGCGACCCGACCCACGATCGGATGCAGTCGGCCATTGATAAACACCTCAGCCCTGTTACTCGCTGACCGAGGAATCCCATCGGCGTACCCACCAAGAACTAGTGCAATAGAGGTTTCTTCGGTTGCCGTCCAGGTGGTGCCATATGAGACCGACGAACCGGACTCCACTATTTTCACGGACACCACAGATGACACCAATGCCATCGCCGGGCGAAGTCCAAAATCACGGCCCTCAATCGGCGACACCCCATAAAGGGCTATGCCAACTCGCACTAAGTCGTAGTGGGTCGCAGGTGACAGCAAGGCAGCCGGACTATTAGCCAAGTGGCGCATCGGGATTACCAGGCCATTAGCTTCTGCCGTGGCACAGGCCTGGTCAAAGAGCAGGCACTGCTCGTGGAGCGCCGGGTGGTTAGGTATGTCGGCATTAGCAAGATGCGACCAAACGCCGGTTACTTCAACTAAGTGTCCTGCCTCAAGTGTCGCGGCGATGAGCGCCGGCCACTGCGATATGGAACAACCATTGCGCGAGAGGCCGGTGTCTACCTTTAATTGCACTCTGGCTTTCGTGCCGGTAGCAACTGCTGCCGCGCAGACCTCTTCTAGCATCCGCAAATTCGAAACTCCAAGGTCAACTCCGGTCGCCACACACTGCGTAATGCCTACGTCCCCCGGAGCCCAAAGCCAAGCCAGGATGAGGCCAGTGTCACCGGCCGCACGAAGATCTAGTGCCTCACGCGGCAGTGCCACCCCGAGCCAGTTGACACCTCTGGTGCGCAGTACAGCGGCAACCTGCAACATGCCATGGCCATATGCGTCAGCCTTGACCACTCCCATGACATCAGCATCAGACACCACTCCTCGAACCAGGTCCAAATTGCGGGCGATGGCGCCGAGATCGACGGTCGCGGTTGTCATGCCCGTATTGTCCTCCAAGCGCCACCCGACTTGGTTAGCACCCTGTTGGAAATGGACATTAATTAGTGGCTAAGTCGTAGAGATCTACCGACGCACCAGCGCCACGGCAGCGGCTAAATGGTCTCGCACATCGAGCGCCGTCACCGGCCAGCCATCAGCCGCCGCAAGTTGACCGGCTTGACCATGTAGCCACACCGCAGCCGCCACAGCGACTGCCGCATCATCGTGATCATCAATATCGCCTCGGGCATTGGCACCAGCAAGTACAGCGGCCGCTAATCCGGTCAGTACGTCGCCGCTACCGGCGGTGCTGAGCTCAGCACCGCCCATGGTGTCAACGAGTACCAAACCACTAGGTGCGGCAATCAAACTTGCCGGACCTTTGAGGACTACCACCACATTGAGGCCTTTGGCAAGACTTTGTGCCAGCGCAAGGCGCCCCAGGTCGGCGGTGAGCCCAATTGCAGCCGCCAAGGCGGCAGCCTCACCGGCGTGCGGAGTTATCACCGTAATCGCTGAACGCTGCGCTATTTGGGTTCGCAAGGTGGTTGACCCAGCAACGCTCATCAGCGCACCAGCGTCCAGGACCACCGGTACCGGGGTGCGAAGCACCGCGTCAATTGCGGGGTCATCCTGGGCAAGTTCACGAGCCGACTCGAACCCTGGGCCCGCGAACTCTGGGCCCGCGAACTCTGGGCCTGCGAACTCTGGGCCCGCGAACTCTGGGCCTGCGAACCCTGGGCCACAGGCCCAAGCGGTCACCCGGGTTGAATCACCTGGGTCGTCACCACTTGCGACTACATCGGGAAAAATAGCGAGCACCTGCTGTGCCACATCGTCACCGCGATCTAGGTATCGAACCATCCCGATGTCACCCATGCGTGCCGCTCCGACGGTAAGCAACGCAGCACCCGGATACTCGCGGCTGCCCGCGGATACACCGACAACCCCACGGCGGTACTTATAGTCATCAACCCCGGGCTCTGGCACAAAAGCGACAACGTCCAAGGCTTCAAGTGCAATGAGCGTAGGTTCACCCAAGGTGTCGGTGATGCCAATGTCAATAACGCGCAGCCCTCCGGAAAAGTCACTGCCCGGTGAGACCAGTAAACCCGTCTTGAGACAACCGAAAGTTACCGTGAGATCAGCAGCAACCGCGATCTCGGCAATCTCACCGGTATCGGCAGCTACCCCACTTGGTATATCCACCGCGACCACCAAGGCCCCACTCGCGTTGATGAGCTCAACGACCGCGGTGGCGGTGGGACGCAGAACTCCAGAACTTCCAATACCGACAATTCCGTCGATAATGACGTCGGCGTCAAAGAATAAGTTTTGCTGTGCTAAATCACTTTCGGCTTCATCCCACTGCACCACTCGCCCATTTGCCCGGAGCAGCGCTGCTACCCCTGCCTCATGGGCGCTCGTTGCGACACACACCGCCGTGACCGAAACACCGCGCTGTGCCAATTTTGCTCCAGCAAAAAGTGCATCACCACCGTTGTTACCGCCCCCGACAGCAATCGCAATGTGGGCACCGCGCACTCGACCACGTGATTCTTGAAGTAGGCCAATAACCGCTCGCGCCAAACCGGTTGCGGCTCGATCCATCAGGGCGCCAGACTCAAGGTCGTGCTGATGCGCCTGCTCGGCAGCTAGAACGGCCGCCACATCAAATGCCGCGATCATGAGTTACTCAACGGTCACAGACTTCGCGAGGTTTCGGGGTTGGTCGACATCATGGCCCTTGGCCGTAGCCATTTCACATGCGAA
>JBIIOU010000022.1:0-18779 GCA_044336815.1 Candidatus Nanopelagicales bacterium
TAGCCCTGGCGGCATCAACACCGTGAGTAGCTGGGAACTGGTCATGCGCGAGGCCATCGCGCTGGCTGTACTACCCGATGCCAAGTGCGGCCCAAATCCCCGGGTCGGCTGTGTACTAGTTAGCCCCAGTGGTGAAGTTGTTGGTCGAGGCCATCATTTAGGTGCGGGCCTCCCGCACGCCGAAGTTAATGCAATTGCAGCTGCCGGTGTTCTATCTCGTGGTGCCACGGCCGTTGTAACCCTTGAGCCCTGCCGGCACACCGGCCGTACCGGGCCGTGCACGCAGGCGCTGATCGAGGCTGGTGTTAGTCAAGTTATTTTCGCGCAGGCTGATCCGACAGACATCGCCGGTGGTGGTGCCACTGAATTAACGCGCGCCGGCATCGCGGTTATAGGAGGCGTGCTCGCTGAGGAGGCAGCGCTGATTAATCGAGCATGGACGCACGTCCAAGTAACCGGACGTCCATTTGTGACCATTAAAACTGCAATGAGCCTTGATGGCCGGGTTGCTGGAGCAGGTGGCGGGCCGACCACGATCACCGGTGCAGCAGCTCGAGCTTGGGTTGGTCAATTTCGATCCGAGGTCGATGCGGTTCTCGTTGGTGCAAATACGGTAATCATTGACAACCCTGCACTCACTGCGCGCGATCATTCGGGGGTTCTGCTAGCAAATCAGCCGCTGCGAGTCGTGGTTGGGAGCCGAAACTTACCGACTGACCTCAGGATTTTTGCTGATGTAGGTGCTGGTCCAGGTATTCAGATACGCGAAAACGACCCAAAGCGCATTCTCGAAGCGCTTCTGGCCAAGGGGGTTCAGCAGGTCTTGATCGAAGGCGGGCCATCGATCATTGCGGCCTTCGTGGATGCCGCCCTGGTAGATGAAATTCTATGGTTCGTGGCACCGCAATTTCTTGGGGCAGGCCCGGTGGCGTTGGTGCCGCTGATGAGCCCACAAGCGGTCACTGTTACTGCTGTTGAGGTCATCGGCAATGATGTACTTATTCGCGGGGCGCTGAGCCCGGCACCGAGTGACTAAGATGATGAAATGTTCACTGGCATTGTCGAAGAACTAGGGCGCATTGCGCACATTGAGTCTTTACCCGATGCTGCAAAAATAAGAATTGAAGGCGCCCTTGTAATAAGTGATGCTAAGGAGGGTGACTCAATAGCGGTCAATGGGGTTTGCCTCACTGTGGTTGGTCTGGGGGCAGGTTATTTTACCGCCGATGTCATGGCCGAAACTCTAAACAGAAGTTCCCTAAGTAAAGTCGTTATCGGCTCCAAGGTAAACCTTGAACGAGCGGCCCGGCTTGACGCACGCATTGGCGGCCACCTGGTTCAGGGCCACGTTGACGCCCTAGCGTCTGTGCTCGCGATCGAGCCAAGCGGGCATTGGACGTTAATTCGATTTACTTTGCCGTTAGATTTAGCAAGATACTTGGTCGAAAAGGGCTCTATTACGGTGGATGGGGTGTCGCTAACCGTTGTAGAAGCCGGCCCCGATTACTTTTCGGTATCCCTTATTCCAACAACTTTGGAGCACACGACATTGGGTGGGCTGGCCGTCGGTGACAGCGTGAATCTCGAAGTTGATGTCATCGCGAAGTACGTCGAGCGGCTGATGAAGGGCGATGCTACGTGATCCCGGCCGACGAGGTATTTGCCGATGACACCGCAAAGATAGTGCCGGCGGTGCTAGCGGAGCCATTTGTTGATACCAATCCATCGGCAGGACTCGACTCAATTGATTCGGCAATTGCAGCATTTAAGGCGGGAAAGCTGATAGTCGTAGTTGACGATGAAGACCGTGAAAATGAGGGCGACCTGATTTTTGCGGCATCGGCTGCGACCCAAGAAAATGTTGCTTTCATGATCCGACACACCTCCGGGTACATCTGTGTAGGCATGAGCGGCGATGTTCTTGACCGCTTGGGTCTACCCCCCATGACCGCGGTGAATGAAGATCGCAAGGGCACCGCATATGCGGTTTCGGTTGATGCGCGTGATGTTGAGAGCACCGGCATCTCAGCGGCTGATCGGGCACGAACGATTCGGGTGCTAGCGGATTCGTCAACCGACGCTTCAGACTTAACTCGTCCCGGTCATGTTATGCCACTTCGCGCGGTCGAAGGTGGAGTACTCCGGCGTGCGGGTCACACCGAAGCCGCCGTGGATCTAGCCAAATTAGCCGATCTTTCCCCAGCTGGTGCCCTATGTGAATTAGTAAATGATGACGGCACGATGATGCGGGCACCGGATTGTCGTCGGTTTGCTGATGAGCACGGGCTCGTGATGGTTTCCATTGCTGATCTGATCAAGTTCAGGCGCCGCACCGAAAAGCAGATCAGACGCGTAGCAACCACCAAATTGCCAACGGAGTTCGGCGATTTCATTGCGGTTGGCTACAGCAGTGAGGTAGATGGGTCTGAACATGTGGCACTGGTGGTGGGAGATATATCCGATGGCGAGAATGTTCTAGTTCGAGTGCACTCCGAGTGCTTGACCGGCGATGTATTCGGGTCCTTGCGCTGCGATTGTGGCCCGCAACTGCACGGGGCAATGCAAAAGATTTCCAGTGAAGGTCGCGGTGTAGTTCTCTACGTTAAGGGCCATGAAGGCCGGGGGATTGGGCTACTCCACAAGTTACGCGCCTATGGGTTACAAGATGCAGGACGCGACACCGTGGATGCGAATTTGGATCTCGGCCTGCCTATTGATTCACGGGACTACGGCACAGGTGCTCAAATCCTTGCTGATCTTGGTATCAAGTCCATGCGGTTGCTGACGAATAACCCAGCCAAGCGGGCCGGCCTTGAGGGTTATGGCTTGTCCATAACCGAGCGCGTACCGATGGAGATTGATGCAAACGATCACAATGTTGCGTACCTGCACACGAAAGCTGAACGGATGGGTCACACTTTAAGCTTTGATGCCCAGGAGAACACCCCATGAGTGGTTCCGGATCCCCCAACATGGTGCCAAGTGGCGAAGGTATCCGAGTGGCCATAATTGCGGCTTCGTGGCACGAGCAGGTGATGTCGGGTCTAATCGCAGGTGCCAGCCGCGCATGCGCTTCGGCCGGAGCGGAGGCTGTGGTCATTCGCGTAGCCGGTTCCTTCGAATTGCCGGTGGTGGCCAAAGCATGTGCGATATCCAAGAGATTTGACGCGCTGGTCGCTCTGGGTGTGGTAATCCGTGGAGGCACTCCGCATTTTGAATTTGTCTGCGAAGCCGCAACAGCCGGGCTGAACCGGGTGGCACTTGACCACCTAATTCCTGTCGGATTCGGCCTGCTCACTTGCGATACCCAGGCGCAAGCGATTGATCGGGCGGGGCTACCTGGATCCAGCGAGGATAAAGGCGCAGAGGCCACAGAGGCGGCCATTGCAACAGCAATTACCCTGCGCGATCTCACCATTTAGTCAGCGCCATAGGCTAGGGAGGTGAAAACCTTCGATGACCTCTACGCTGAGCTGGCGCGCAAAATCGCCCACCAAGACGTGAACTCAGGCACAGTTAAGTTGATGGACCAAGGTGTGCACGCTATTGGCAAGAAGGTTGTCGAGGAAGCCGCCGAGGCTTGGATGGCCGCCGAGTACGAAGGACAAGAGCGCACCGCTGAAGAGATCGCACAGTTGTTGTACCACGTTCAGGTATTAATGCTGGCCAGCAAAGTCAGCCTCGACGATGTTTATCGGCGGTTGTGATGGCGATGCTGCGAATCGCTGTTCCGAATAAAGGGCAACTTGCCGAGCCAGCCCGCGCGATGCTTACCGAGGCGGGCTACCTGCGTAAAGGTGGATTGCGGGATCTTTTCATAAGTGATCCTGATAATGAGGTCGAATTTTACTTCTTGCGGCCGAAGGATATTGCCATCTACGTCGGAGAGGGAACTTTAGATTTAGGTATCACCGGCCGAGACATGCTGCTGGATTCTGGCTCGTTCGCCAAGGAGGTACTCGCCTTGGGATTTGCGCCCTCGAGTTTTCGTTTCGCAGCGCCGGTCGGCAGCGCAAAGTCACCCGCAGATTTAGCGGGGCTCCGCATAGCAACTTCTTACTCGGGATTACTCGACGCGTGGCTCACCGATCACGATATTTCGGCACGAGTGGTCCGCCTTGATGGTGCAGTCGAGAATGCGGTGGCACTGGGTGTCGCCGATGCCATTGCCGATGTGGTTGCCACCGGAGCCACTATTAAGCGTGCGGGGCTTGAGCTGATAGGTGAACCGATACTCCTCTCGGAAGCACTGTTGATCCAGCGTCGTGATTCGCAAGTGAATCCTGCTGTCGAAACATTCATTCGACGCATAAACGGAGTAATGGTCGCGCGCTCATATGTACTCGTTGACTACGATATTCGGATAGAGTCGCTTGAAAATGCATGTGCAATTACACCTGGCATAGAGTCACCGACGATTTCTGCACTGCATGACCCAAACTGGCGGGCCGTGCGTGCGATGGTGCCAACTGCTGATGTGCACAGGGTAATGGATGAGCTTTATGACCTAGGGGCTCGCGGAATCCTGGTCACCGATATCCACGCTTGCCGCCTTTAGTCCGCAGCTGCTAATTCAACGAGGGCAATGCCGGTAACGACGTAGCGCTGCGGCCCGGCGACATCAATAACAAGTGCCTCGGCGCCATCGGCGATCGCTGATTGAGCTGCCTCAGCTCCAAGCACCGGTACCGGTCGCGCGGCTGGATCCCAGTTGGCGAGTGAGTCCACCCCGGTGAACGCTAGCAATCCTTTTTGTCCTGCATCGTTGATCATCGAAACAGCTGCCAGGTGGCTACTCTTGTCGGTGCCGTCGGAGCTAGTCTCACCTGCAACTGCTACCACCGCCACCAAGAGTCGACTTGTTTTCAAGCGCGCGATCAATGAAGGCGTTGGCGATATCAATTCAGTTCGCAACTCTAAATCCGGAGCGCCATCATCGTCGGCGAACGCCGGTCGCGCCAACTTCTTGCCCCCCGATGTCATGGCGTGAGGGTACGGGTGGAGTATTCAGCAAGTGATCTCACCCCTTGGACCTCCAGCACGGGTGCCCTTGGCCTTTGCTCCTATGGTCGGCCTTGTTTTAGTGGCGGCCAACCTGCGGGCGGCAGTTTCGAGTGTTCCCGAAGTAATTGTTGATATTCGGGCCGAACTGGGCTGGAATGACGTAGCGCTTGGGGCACTCACCACCATCCCGGTGCTTTGCATGGGGATTTTTGCGCTTGCGGTTCCGTCGGTTTCGAACCGCTTCGGCCGCGGCCGCACGGTGGCCATTGCCCTTGGTGTTTTAGTTTTCGCGCTACTGATGCGCCTCTTGGGTGCCGTGCCCGGGGTTTTGTATGTCTCCGCATTTCTCGCCGGGGTGGGCATCGCGTTAGCCGCCGGTTTGGTACCTGGCATTGTGCGGGAGCAAGTACCCGGCGCGGTCGGCCGGGCAACTGGCATCTGGAGTGCGGTCTTAATGCTGGGGGCCGGGATCGGCGGGGCGCTCACGGTGCCAATAGCCATCTGGACAAATTCTTGGACTATGGCCTTGGCTTTTTGGGCTATTCCGGCACTTGTTGCCCTGATCGGGTGGATCGTGATTGAGCGGCCCACCGGGGGTCATGAGCGGGCGCCGAGCTCGACGGTGCAACTAAGAGCCCTGCCTTGGCGCAACAAAACCGCTTGGGCTTTGACTATGTTCTTGAGCCTAAATTCAGTTATTTTCTACAGCACCGTGGCCTGGCTGGCTGCCTCATATGACGAACGGGGCTGGGATCAAGCCGCTGGTGGCGGACTATTTGGGCTATTGACGTTGGCGATGGTAGTCGCTGCGTTCGTCTTGCCTCCATTGGCTGACCGAACTAGATTTCGCCGGTCCATCTACTCCTTCGTGGTGTTTATTAGCTCGGCAGCGCTGCTTTTGATTGGGCTAGCGCCCGGCTTCTTCACCGCAGGGGTGCTCATTGTTGGCGGGATCGGCCTAGGCGGTACTTTTGCCCTTGGATTAGTGCTGCTCAGCGAGTATTGCGTCGATGCGGCCGCGGCCGCCCGGCTAACCGCCATGGCTTTTTTCGTGAGTTATTCGCTGGCCGCCCTTGGGCCACTGCTAACCGGGGTGATTTTGCAGGTCTGGGATTCTTGGCCATTGGTCTATGGGTTCTTAGCCGCTGTGGGCCTGGTTCAACTCTTAACCGTGCTCCCCTTGAAGCGCGGTGTAATGATTCACTGACGGGCTGGTACGCTACTGCCGATTGGTCCGGCCTTGGCCAGACCATGCAAGCGGAGCCTCGGCTCCCACCCGTGCACCGCTGGCTGTTCGCAAGTAGTTGGCTCAGCTGGTTAAAAAGGTGCTTTGGGTCATGTGCTCAGTGGAGCGCTGTAATTTGGCGCTTCGTTTTGCCGTGCCGAGACCTCCGCGCGCCGCGCCGGAGGTCACTGTGGTTTCCGGGGTAGATCAGCCCACTACAGCTTGGAGGCACCATCAGCGTCGAACCCCGGATCAATGACCGAATCCGCGTACCTGAAGTTCGTCTTGTCGGACCAAATGGTGAGCAGGTAGGCATCGTTCGCATCGAAGATGCGTTGCGATTGGCAGTTGAAGCAGATCTCGACCTAGTCGAGGTCGCCCCGATGTCAAAGCCGCCGGTTTGCAAGCTCATGGACTTCGGAAAATTCAAATACGAAGCAGCCATGAAGGAGCGCGAGTCTAGGCGCAATCAGATTCACACCGTTATCAAGGAAATGAAGCTCCGACCGAAGATCGATCCGCACGACTACGAGACCAAGAAGGGTCACATCGAGCGGTTCCTCAAGGCGGGTGACAAAGTAAAGATCACGATTATGTTTCGTGGTCGTGAGCAAAGTCGCCCAGAACTTGGACTTCGGCTACTAGCCAAACTTGCCGACGATGTGGGTGAAATTGGTTTTGTTGAAGCAACACCAAAGCAAGACGGCCGCAACATGATCATGGTGCTTGCACCGCTAAGACGAAAGCCAGACTCCGTTCGACGCGAACCGCGAGCAGAGTTTGCGCTCGAGGGAGTGGCTGAAGCCGAAGCGGTGACTGAAGTTGTAGCCGAAGTGGTAGAAGAGTTAGATGCAGCAGCGGCCAAATAGCGCCGAATAGCAAGCAGGGCCAATGTACTTCCCTAGACAAGCGAGGACGATATGCCGAAGCAAAAGACACACAGTGGTGCGAAGAAGCGATTCAAGGTCACGGGCTCCGGGAAAATAACCCATGAGCAGGCCAATCGCCGCCACCTGATGGAAAGCAAGTCCGCCAAGCGCACCCGTCGCCTTGAGTCGGATCAGGTGGTCGCTCCGGCAGACCTCAAAAGGGTCAAGAAACTGCTCGGCCGCTAACTACTTTCGTCCAAACAACTACCTCTTTTTCAGGAGACTGACATGGCACGTGTGAAACGCGCAGTAAATGCGCACAAGAAGCGTCGTGAGATCCTCGAGCGCGCCAGTGGCTACCGTGGGCAGCGTTCGCGTTTGTACCGTAAGGCCAAGGAGCAGGTCACTCACTCACTTGTCTACGCGTATGCAGATCGTCGTACGCGAAAGGGTGATTTCCGCCGCCTTTGGATTCAACGCATCAACGCCGGCGCCCGCGCCAATGGCATGACCTACAACCGCATGATCCAAGGCCTTAAGGCTGCTGGCGTGGAAGTTGATCGCCGTATGCTGGCAGAGCTCGCGGTTAATGACGCGCCGGCATTTGCCGTGCTTGTCGAGGTGGCTCGCGCTGCAGTTCCTGCGTCCTAAAAAAGTTCGTGGCGCCGGCTGATTTAACTTCTCGGCGATCGGCAACTGTGGCAGCGGTTAAGAGACTGCATACCAATGCCGGCCGCAAGGACTCTCAGGCTTTTCTTGTTGAGGGCCCGCAGGCCTTGCGTGAGGCATTTTCGCACCGAGCTGATATTCGCCAGGTGTTTGTGACAAAAGAAGCGGTGGCGCGCTGGGGTGAAATCATGCAGGCGGCGCGTGCCGCAGACGTTGAGATTACAATTGTGTCTGAAGGCGTTCTTGAGGCAATGGCAGAAACCAAGTCGCCCCAGGGCTGGCTCGCCACCTGCGGCATGGAGACCGCCACCCTAGATGAAGTCATGGCAGAGCGACCTTCAGTTTTGGTGGTACTCGATCGAGTCTCTGACCCCGGCAATGTTGGCACAATTATTCGAACCGCCGATGCGGCTGGTGCGCGCGGGGTGCTGTTAACGGGAGAGTCCGTTGATCCGTTCAATGGCAAGTGTGTTCGGGCGAGCGCGGGCTCAATATTTCATTTACCGGTGGTGCCTCAGGTGCGCGCAGAGCACCTAGTCGTAGTAGCGCGGCAGCAGGGTGCACTGCTCGTGGTAACGGCCGCAGATGGTGAACGTGAGTTATTTGAGTGGCTGGATTCGGCCCCTGTGACGAATCCCACGATGTGGGTGTTTGGGTCAGAAGCTCACGGGGTCGGTGCCGAACTACAGGAGGCAGCTGATGTCCGGGTTCGTATCCCAATTCATGGATCCGCTGAATCCCTAAATATTGCATCGGCCGTAGCCGTATGTCTGTACTCGGACGCAGGCCGCCGGCGTGCGAGAATTGAATAACGCGCGCGAGGGAGATGGGGACCAATGAACTACCTGAAACTACCGATCTTCGAGGAGACCGGTTATGTCGTGTTGGATTCCTATGACCAGGCACAAGATCCCCGTGAGTGGGAGAATTTGATTTTTGTTGACTGGAAGTCTTCCGGTGATACCCGATTCGCCCCGCTGGCAAGTGCTTATGGGGAGATGGAATGCGATGGATTCTGGAATCACACCCCTGCTAAAACCGATAAAGACGGTGTTTGGGTGTCGGAGAACGTGGCACTGGCTCCCAGATTAACCGAGCGGGCCCAAGAGCCAGGGGCAAATATTGGGCGGTGTCGGGTTATCGAGTTACAGCCAAACACGTATGCGGATGCGATCTACAACCTGCACCGCGATGACAATAATCGACTAAATCCCGAAGGTACCGGGTGGATCGTCCGAGCTTTTTGTAATCTGACTGATAACCGTGACTCAGTGATGATCCTGCGTGAGGACAAGGACGACCCGGCGACCGAAACGCGAATCGCATTGCCGGCCGGCGCCCAAGTAGTAATTGATACTCAGAGGCTTTATCACGCAGTTTGGCACGCGGGTAATGAGCCCAGATATTGCTTGATCACCTCATACGAATCCGGCCCCGAACTCGATGCCTGGCTAACCGGGCTCCATCCGGTCGCGCTGGTGCCGTCGGTGCCCGTGGATCCAGATTTTGCGCAAGCGGCTTATGCGGGCGCTGAGGCAAGGCGCGCAGCACGGGCTGCGGCAATTGCGGCCCAGGGCGCAGATCCCACTTTCGGTGACGGCACGTTATCGGCAGGCATGGAGGTGCTTTCCGAAGCATGACCGAGTTAGCCGTTCCCTATAGCGCAGTTCTTGATGAACTTGAAGCTGAGGCAATCCACATTTACCGTGAAACCGCGGCAGCTTTTCGAAATCCGGTTTTGCTTTACAGTATTGGCAAAGACTCTTCGGTGCTGCTTCATTTAGCTCTTAAGGCTTTCGCGCCAGCGCCGCTGCCATTTCCGGTAATGCATATCGACACCACTTGGAAATTTCGCGAGATGATCGAGTTTCGCGACCTTCGCGCACAGCAACTTGGACTGGATCTGCGGATTGCAAAGAATGAAGCCGCGATGGCCGAAGGTGTTTCGCCATTTACCCACGGCACTCACGAGTACACGCGGCTAATGAAGACCGTGGCACTTCGTGAGGGTATTGATAAGTACGGATTTGACGCCGCAATTGGTGGTGCCCGCCGTGACGAAGAACGCAGTCGCGCTAAGGAGCGGATTTTCAGCCTTCGCGAGCCGGGGCACCGCTGGGACCCGCGCAAGCAGCGCCCAGAGTTCTGGCGTACCGCTAACACGACCTTGTCTGAGGGTCAAAGTATGCGAGTGTTTCCGCTTTCCAATTGGACCGAACTTGATGTCTGGCGTTATATCGAGCGCGAAGATATCCCGATTCCAGCACTGTATTTAGCCAAGCCGCGCCCAGTAGTGGAGCGCGATGGCGTACTGATAATGGTCGATGATGAAAGATTCCCGCTACGCGATGGCGAGCAAGCGCAGCTGCGGTCAGTGCGTTTTCGTACTCTTGGCTGCTATCCACTTAGTGGCGCGGTGGAGTCAACAGCCGACACCATCGCTGACTTAATCGCCGAGATGGAGTCATCAAATGTTTCAGAGCGCGCCGGCAGGTTGATCGACGGAGAAGGTGGCAGTTCGATGGAGTCCAAGAAAGCGGAGGGCTACTTCTGATGGCTACGTCGCTAACCCCGGTCCTGCACCTAGTTACCTGCGGTTCGGTTGATGACGGTAAATCGACCCTTATTGGTCGGTTACTTGCCGAAACCGGCAGCGTTCCGGCTGATCAACTCGAGTATGCCCGCCAAACCCGGCGCGGTGGTTCTACCATTCCGGTGGGTGAAGTTGATTTCTCGCTTCTAACCGATGGCCTAGAAGCAGAACGCGAGCAGGGCATCACAATCGATGTGGCATATCGACACATGAACTTGCCTAATGGCCGCCGCGTATTGATTGCCGATGCCCCAGGGCACGAGCAATACACCCGAAACATGGCCGTAGCTGCCTCAAATGGCGATGTCGCGGTGCTGCTAGTTGACGCTGCGCGTGGGGTGCGTAAGCAAACGCATCGGCATTTAACCGTCTGCGCCTTGATGGGTGTCAAGACGGTGGTGATCGCGGTGAACAAGATGGATCTAATTGATTACGACCGTGGCACTTTTGAGCAATTAGTCGAAGAGGTTAAAGCCACTGCATTGCGACTCGGCGTACCGCAGGTGATTGCGATCCCACTTAGTGCATTTGCGGGCGAGAACGTTACAGCTGCGGCAACCACTATGCCCTGGTACGAAGGCCCTCACCTGTTGGAGTTCTTATCGGCTTGGGTTCCGATCGGCGACACCACAGCGGCACCTTTCCGGTTCCCCGTTCAGTTCGTGGTGCGCGCGGAAGGCAATTTCCGGGGTTATGCCGGTACGGTCGTCGCCGGCGAGATCTCGCCAGGGGATGAGATCACAGTCGCGGATTCCGGCCGCACCGCAATTATTGATCGCATTGTTACTTATGAAAAGGATTTAACGAAGGCGGTTGCTGGGCAAGCAGTAACCTTGACCTTGGATCATGAGGTTGACGTAACTCGAGGTGATCTCCTTGCCGCTAGCGGTCCGGATTTAGCGCAGCCCGCTGACCGATTTGGCGCTGACCTTGTTTGGCTAAGTGAAGAACCTTTAGCCCATGGCCGCTCCTACCTGCTGGTTTCAGGGTCTAGGTCGGTGCCAGCGACCGTAACCAGTGTGCGATACCAGCTTGATGTTGAATCTGGTTTTGAGCATGCTGCGCGACTTCTTAATATGAATGATGTCGGGCGAGTTGAGATTGCCACGGATAAGCCAATTCCGATGGATCCCTATGCACTTTGCCGCGACACCGGTGGCTTCCTGCTTGTTGATCGCGTCACTGCCGACACCGTCGCAGCTGGGTTGGTGCGCCACGTAATGCGTCGCGCCTTCAATGTTGTCCCACACACCTATGACGTTGATCGCGAGGCTCGAGTTCGTTTAATGGGTCACGGTGGCAAGGTGGTGTGGCTTACCGGGCTACCCGGGTCAGGCAAATCAACCATCGCTGACGCTGCGGTAGCTCGGCTCCACGCAATGGGCGTTCACACCTATGTCCTTGACGGTGACAATGTGCGCACTGGATTGAATAAGGACCTTGGGTTCACTCCCGAGGATCGTGCCGAAAATGTTCGTCGGGTTGCTGAGGTCGGCAAATTGATGAGTGATGCTGGACTAGTGGTGTTGGTGGCCTTGGTGTCGCCCTATCGCGGGGATCGAGCCGCGGCCCGCGAACTGTTTTCCGAGGGGGAGTTCCTCGAGGTTTATGTCGATACCCCGGTCGAGGTGTGTGCCGAACGTGATCCAAAGGGCTTATATGCCAAAGCGGCCGCGGGCAACCTGCCCAATATGACCGGGCGCGGTCAGGTGTATGAGGTACCTGAGCATCCTGACCTGATTTTGCACGGAACTGGAGATCTTGACGCCACGGTGGAGCAGTTGGCCAGGGCGATCCTCGGCGAGTGAGATACTTCCGACCTGATGTCCGGACCAAATACCTCATTCGACCCTAAGCAGGTCGCCGTGCTGAGCGCTGACGCCGTCGCCATGATGGTTACTGAAGCCCTCGCGGCGGTTGCGGCGGCCAATGACCTCGCGGTTCTAAAAGAGGTGCGTTTAGCTCATGCGGGGGACCGCTCCCCATTAGCTTTGGCCAACCGCGATATTGGGGCACTACCGCCGGCCGCCAAGGCGGAGGTGGGTAAGCGGGTTGGTGAGGCGAGAGGGGCGATTAAGGCTGCCCTTGACTCGCGTCAAGTTGAACTCGAAAGAGCCCGTGATGAATTCGCGCTCGCGGAGGAGTTCATCGATGTCACTTTGCCAACGGTGCGAGTTCCGCTGGGTGCCCGGCACCCGCTAACAACGGTGATGGAGCGAATTTGTGATGTTTTCATCGCGATGGGGTACGACATTGCTGAGGGTCCAGAGGCAGAAGCTGAATGGGTTAACTTCGATGCGCTAAATGTGCCGCCAGATCACCCGGCGCGCACCATGCAAGACACCTTCTATGTGGGTTCACCCGATAGTGGTGTGGTCTTGAGAACCCAGACCTCACCGATTCAAATTCGCGCGATGCTCGATCGGCAGTTGCCTATTTATGTTGTCGCACCTGGCCGTGTTTATCGAACCGATGAGCTTGATGCCACTCACACCCCGGTTTTCCATCAGGTTGAGGGTCTCGCGGTTGACGAAGGACTAACCATGGGTGACCTAAAAGGCACCCTTGACCACTTCGCCCAAGAAATGTTCGGCCCGGGCATCGTGACCCGGCTGCGCCCTTCGTATTTCCCGTTCACCGAACCCAGTGCAGAACTTGATGTTCAGTGTTTTGTTTGCCGGGGCGCCTCGATAGATAACTCTGACGAAGCCTGCCGAACCTGCGGAAGCGAGGGCTGGATCGAATGGGGTGGCTGTGGCATGGTCAATCCCCGAGTTTTGCAGGCCGTAGGTATTGACCCCGATAAGTATCGCGGATTTGCATTCGGTATGGGCATTGAGCGCACTTTGATGTTTAGAAACGGTGTCACCGACATGCGCGATATGGTCGAAGGCGATCTGCGATTCTCCTTGGCCTTCGGGTTGGAGTCCTGATGCGAGCGCCGGTGTCGTGGATTCGCGAACTTATTGATATCCCGTTGGATCAAACGGGTCGCGATATGGCTGCGCGCTTGATTGGTGCCGGACTTGAAGTTGAAACTGTGGAGACAATAGGTGGTGGCGTTAACGGTGCGCTCTATGTTGGCAAGGTTCTTGAGATTGAGGAGTTAACCGAATTCAAGAAGCCGATCAGGTGGTGTCAGGTAGACGTTGGCGCGGCCGGGGGAGGTGTTCGGGGGATTATTTGTGGTGCACGCAACTTCGCGGTAGGCGACCTCGTTGTTGTCGCCCTTCCCGGAACTGTGCTACCCGGTGGTTTTGAAATTGCGTCGCGTGAAACTTACGGGCATCTTTCGGATGGCATGATCTGCTCTGAGCGTGAACTGGCATTAAGTGATGAGCATGACGGCATAATGGTGCTTCCGTCAGGTACTGTCGGTGCTGATGCTGGCCCGCTGATCGGCGTTGGTGAAGAAGTCCTCGATATTGCGGTGACTCCTGACCGCGGATACGCATTGTCACTGCGCGGCATCGCTCGTGAACTAGCAATTTCATATGGCGTGCCTTTTCAAGATCCAGGGCTAAATGTCGCTGACCTCCCGGCACCTGCTGCAGATGCGGTTCCCGCTCAATGTGGCAGCGATGATTTCGAGGCCTGCGCTCTTTTCACTTTACGAACTATCGTTGGGTTCGACCCCAAGGCCGCCTCACCACAGTGGATGAAGCAGCGGCTGACGGCTGCTGGTATGCGCCCGGTATCACTAGCGGTAGATGTCACTAACTACGTCATGCTCGAACTTGGGCAGCCGCTCCATGCATTTGATCTTGATAAGTTAAATGGGCCGGTGCGAGCAGGTTGGGCTGAACCAGGTTCTACTCTTGAGACCCTCGACCACGTCACTCGAAAACTTGGGTCCGATGACTTAGTGATTTTGGACGATGACGGCATCATCGGGCTAGCCGGGACGATGGGCGGGCTCGACAGTGAAATCGATGACGATACGACCAATATTGCGATCGAGGCCGCACACTTCGCGCCTAGGGTCGTTGCCCGCATGGGAAGACGCCACAAACTCTCCTCCGAAGCGTCGCGGCGCTTTGAGCGGGGAGTTGACCGAACACTGGCCCCGTATGCCTCGGCTCGGGCAGCGGCCTTGTTAATTGAATTCGGCGGCGGGCATTACGTAGGCATGAACGCGGTGGAGGCACCTTATGAACCATGTGTGATAACGATGCGAGGCAGCGAGCCGGCCGCGGTTGCTGGGATGCCAATCGAAGAAGACACCGTTGTCAGGTTACTCGAGGCTGTTGGGTGTGGAGTCCTAATAAATGGCAATCACCTTGAAGTCCAAGCGCCACCATGGCGTGCTGACCTTACCGATCCCGCGGATTTGGTCGAGGAAGTTGTGCGTTTGGTGGGCTATGACAATTTGCCCTCAACGCTGCCAATCGCCGCTGCCGGTCATGGTTTATCCAACTCGCAGCGGCTAAAGCGGCGCATAGGTATGACGCTGGCAGCCCGCGGTGCTGTCGAAGTGCTCACTTACCCATTCGTTGGCGATAGCGAACTTGATGATCTGCAAATTCCGGCAGCAGATCTTCGTAGATCAAAAGTGCGCCTGGCAAACCCACTATCTGACGAGCAGCCGTACCTGCGCGCCTCACTTCTGCCCGGGCTGCTGTCCACGGCGCGCCGCAACATCGGCCGCGGAAGTAGTGGCGTATCTCTTTTTGAATTGGGATCAGTTTTCCAAGGTGAAAGTGTTGGTGTGGTACCTCGGCCCAGCGTCCTAGCGCGGCCCGGCGCCGATGAGTGGGCTGCATTAAATGGATTACTGCCAAGTCAGCCGATGCACGTGGGCGTAATTCTTGCGGGGGAGCGTGAGGCCGCAGGTTGGTGGGGGCCAAGTCATGATCATGGTTGGCATGATGCGGTCCAGGTAGCACAGGTGATGGCTGAAGTGATCGGATCCGAAATCACCATTGAGCAAGGTGGTGATCAGGTGTTTCACCCGGGTCGGTGCGCCGCGGTCATCTGTGCGGGAAAAGCGATTGGAGTGGCCGGTGAGCTGCATCCGCGGGTTATCCAGGCGTGGTCACTGCCGGCCCGATCAAGTGCGCTAGAGCTTGATCTTGATGCGCTTATCGCTGCGGCACCCGCCGTGCGGCCCGCCCCAGCCGTAAGTGCGCACCCGGTAGCCAAGGAAGACCTTGCGGTGGTTGTTGCAGACTCAGTGACCGTGGCTGCGGTAACGACGGCGCTGCGCGCTGGGGCCGGTAATCTCCTCGAATCGATTCGACTTTTTGATATCTATAGCGGCCCGCAGGTGCCCGATGGGCACCGTTCGCTGGCATTTGCACTGCGCTTTCGCGCCCCGGACCGCACTTTGTCGGCGGCGGAGACCGCGGAGGCCCGCCAGGGGGCAATTAACCGTGCCGGGCTTGACTGCGGCGCGGTCATCAGGGGCGCCTAACTGAATAATATGCGCGTATGCGTATACTATCTACATGATTACCGCGGCTGTCGCCGGTGCTTCGGGCTATGCCGGAGGCGAACTTTTACGCTTACTTCTTGGGCATCCAGATTTTCTGGTGGGGCCGATAGCGGCCGGGGGTAAAGCTGGGCAGCAGCTCGGTCAGGTGCACCCGCAATTGGTGTCATTGGCCGATCGAGTATTTGAGCCAACCACGGCATCAGCACTTGGTGTAGCTGACGTAGTTTTCCTGGCCCTGCCCCACGGGGAGTCAGCGGCTTTGGTGTCGCAACTTCCCGATTCGTGCAAAGTTGTTGATCTTGGGGCAGATTTTAGGTTGCGTGATAGTTCGGCTTGGCAGCAGTTTTACGACGCTCCTTACGCCGGGTCGTGGGTGTATGGGATGCCAGAGCTACCGGGGGTGCGCGAGCAAATCAAGAATGCCTCTCGCACGGCAAACCCGGGGTGCTTCCCCACCGCGGTTGCCTTATCACTGGCTCCACTATTGGCCGATGGGCTCATCGAATGCGATGACCTGGTTATCACCGCGGCTTCGGGCACCTCCGGGGCCGGACGTAAAGCAGCCGACCACCTCATCGCCAGTGAAATCATGGGCTCAATGTCGGCCTATAAAGTTGGTGGCGGGCACCAGCACACGCCCGAGATGGAGCAGTCGCTATCAGATGCGGCTGGCCAACTTGTAAAACTTTCGTTCACGCCGATGCTGGCACCCATGTCTCGAGGCATCCTGGCTACCTGCAGCGGCAAAGCTGTTTCAGGCGTCACAACAGCTGGTATTCGGGAGTCTTTAGCGATGGCCTACGAAGAAGAGCCATTTGTGCACTTGCTATCACCTGGGCAGTGGCCGCAAACTGCGTCTGTTCTTGGCACCAACGCCGCTCAGTTACAGGTTGCTTTTGATGAGCATTCAGGACGGGTAATCGTGGTTAGCGCCATCGATAATTTGGGCAAAGGTGCGGCCGGCCAAGCTTTGCAAAATGCCAACATCATGCTTGGATTACCTGAAACCCTCGGCCTCACCTGCGATGGGGTTGCGCCATGAAGTTGATTCCATGAGCGTTACCGCAGCAAAGGGATTTCGTGCCGCCGGGGTTCGTGCCGGCCTGAAGAAGTCCGGTGCACCAGATGTGGCGCTAGTAGTCAACGATGGTCCGTTGGCTGTTGCGGCCGGAGTTTTCACCGCTAATCGGTTCAAAGCGGCGCCGGTGCTTTGGTCACAGCAAGTGGTAGCAGATGGTGAACTTGTCGCGGTGGTGCTGAACTCTGGTGGAGCAAACGCTTGTACCGGGTCGGCTGGCTTCGTCGATACCCATGAAATTGCGGAGCGGGTAGCGCAGTTACTCGAAGTCGGTGCCGGCGATATCGCCGTGTGTTCAACGGGGTTGATCGGTGAACGATTGCCGATGGTCAATCTCCTGGCTGGTGTCCAAGTGGCTGTTACTGAGCTGGACGCTAATGGCGGAGATGCGGCTGCGACCGCGATCATGACCACCGACACCGTTTCCAAGCAGGCTGAAATCAGCGCCGGTGGCTTCACTATCGGTGGCATGGCCAAAGGTGCTGGCATGATTGCACCAGCATTGGCAACGATGCTAGTCGTTGTAACCACTGATGCGGACATAACTCCAGAGCAAGCCAATGCGGCGCTTAGGGCGGCGACAAATGTTACTTTTGATCGCATAGATTCTGATGGCTGCATGTCTACTAATGACACCGTGCTACTCATGGCGAGTGGAGCAAGTGGGGTAACTCCGGATTTCGCCGAGTTCGCGGCTGCGCTAACCGAGGTGTGCTGGGATTTATCGAGGCAGATCATTGCTGATGCTGAAGGCGCCTCGAAAGAAATCACAATCGTGGTCGACGAGGCGGCTACTGCCATTGATGCAGTTGAGGTAGCTCGGGCAATTTCCCGGAGCAATCTATTGAAGTGTGCAATACACGGTGAGGACCCGAATTGGGGCCGTGTGCTTTCTGCGATTGGCACCACAGGGGCGGTGTTTGACCCAGACCTGGTTGACGTCGCCATGAATGGCGTCTGGATTTGCAAGGGTGGCGCCATCGGTGCCGACCGTGATTTGGTTGATTTGAGTGGCAGGGCTGTGGAGATTCGGGTTACTTTGCATGCCGGCATGGACTCAGCCACGGTGCTGACCAATGATTTGACGGCCGAATACGTCCACGAGAATTCGGCCTACGCATCATGACGATATTGATTAAGTACGGCGGAAATGCCATGACCGATGAAGCCTTGCAGGTGGCATTTGCCCAAGACATCATTGAGTTACACGCGGCTGGTTTGCGGCCCGTGGTCGTGCACGGTGGTGGCCCGCAGATCAACGCGATGCTGAAGCGCCTTTCGATAGAAAGTGAATTCGTCGGCGGCCTGCGTAAGACCACACCTGAGATCCTCAATGTGGTGCGGATGGTTTTGGTCGGGCAGGTGCAGCGCGAGCTAGTTGGCTTGATAAATGTGCACGGGCCTCTGGCTGTTGGCCTATCTGGTGAGGATGCGGGCCTTTTTACCGCTGAGCGGCGCGGAGTCGATGTCGGTGGAGAGTTGTTGGACATCGGGCTGGTAGGTGACGTAATTGAGGTGAGCGAGCAACTGGTGACAAGGCTCCTTGATTACGGATATATCCCAGTCGTATCGACTTTGGCTCGCGGGGTCGACGGCCAAGTTTACAACGTGAATGCCGATACAGCGGCGGCTGCTCTTGCCTCGGCTCTAAATGCCAGCATGATGCTGGTTCTGACTGACGTTGCCGGGTTGTACGCAAACTGGCCGACCAGTCCCGAAGTTATTTCGAAGATAACCGCGGCTGACTTGGACGCGCTGCTTCCTTCGCTGGAGGCTGGAATGGTGCCCAAGATGGAAGGCTGCCTGAGAGCGGTTCGCGGTGGCGTGCCGACTGCGCGGGTAATAGATGGCCGCAAAATACATGCCGTGCGCGATGAAGTTATTGGTAATTCGGGTGGGGGCACGAC
>JBIIOU010000261.1:0-4829 GCA_044336815.1 Candidatus Nanopelagicales bacterium
CTGCCACCGCAACCGATGCCGCCGGTAATACCGGTGCCTCCAACTCACCGGCATTTGCTGTCGTAATTGACTCCACGCCACCAGCGCTAACTTTGGCTGCGGTGGCTGGCAATGACGAGATCTTGCTCACTGAGAAAGACGCAGGTGTAACACTTTCAGGGACCGTAGAAAACACCACTCCGGCGGCCGTGGTCGAGGTGACATTTGCAGGGGTCACTCGGGTAGCGACCATCTCTGGGGGTGCTTGGTGGTACGCGCTAACCAGCGCTGACTGGTCGGCCATCGGTACGGCGAATCCATTGACACTAACCACCGTTGCCACCGACGCAGCCGGCAACACCAGCCAGATTGTGCGCTCGGTCGCGATCAACCTAACGCCGCTGGCGGCTCCTGGCACGCCCGATCTCGTTACTGCCGATGACTCAGGATCTTCCGCAAGCCAACAACGGGATGACGTGACTGCTACCCGATCGGTTCGTCTTGATGTTGCCCTGACCAATAGTGGCGCCCCTACGAATGTAGCCGGTCAAGTGCTCGAGTTAGTTGATGCCAGCGGCTCTGTCTTAGTTAGCCACACTCTCAGAAGTGACGAAGTAGCGGCTGGCACTTACCTCTTCACCACAGCAACCCTTAACGATGGCACCTATGTGTTGCGTTCGAGAATCAATGATGGCTTGAACTCGGTGCTTTCGGCCGGCACGTTGACTTTGGTCATTGACACTCGTATCCCAGGGACACCGGGAGCTCCGGATCTACTAAGTGCTAGTGATAGCGGTTCGTCAAACTCTGACAGCGTCACGAGTAACACCACCCCGACGGTGCGAGTGGCCATTGATGGAGTAGCAATTAGTGGCTCGCCCATAATCGCCACCGACGTCATAGTGCTCAACGTTGGTAGTTCAGAGCTCATGCGAGCAATTCTCACCGGCTCGGATATTTCCGCAGGTTATGTAGACTTTGCTATCACACCAGCACTGGCTAACGGCGAGTACCTACTTAGTGCGCAGGCAATCTCAAACACATCAACAGTTGGACCATCGTCGACTACTTTGACTTTGACAATTGATGCTTCGGCACAATCGGCACCGGGGGTGCCGGATCTGTTGGCCGCCGATGACACCGGTGTTTCGTCAACCGACAATCGAACTTCTCGAACGCAGCCTAAGTTCACCGTGTCCCTCGCCAGCGGTGGCGCCGCTTTGAACAACATCGTGCAGTTACTCGATGGCTCAACGGTCATTGGCTCAGCGGTTGTGTCGGCCGCGGATCTGGCCGCTGGTTCCGTCAGCATCTTGCCAACCGGTGCACTCGGTTCAGGTACTTATTCAATCAACGCCCGCATTGTCGATCAGGCCGGAAATATCGGCAGCGCTAGCACGTCCCTCAGCGTGGTCGTGGATTCGTCAACGCCGACCGCACCGACCGTTTCCCTCGCATCGGCATCCGATACGGGCACGGCAGGAGATGGCATCACGAGTGTCGCGGCCATTGGGATTGAGGGCACCGGCACCGCCGGGCAAACGATCAACATCTATGACGGGGTGAACCTGCTGGGTACAGCGACCGTATCCGGGTCAGGCACCTGGAGTTACAGTTTTAGTGCCGTGGTGATTGATACCACTCGCAGGCTCACGGTGACCGCGACAAACACCGCTGGCACGTCAAGTACGCCATCGGGTGTCGCCGTAGTGGTCATTGACGTGACTAATCCGCTAGCCCCGGTTGTGACGCCGGGCCGAAGCAACGTACTAACGCCAACGGTTACCGGGACAGCGGAGGCATACACGACCGTAAGCGTTTATGTTGACGGATCCTCTGCGGGATTTGCCACGGCAAACGCCGCAGGCGCCTGGTCACTTGATGTCACGGTGCTAGCAACGGCTACTTACACGGTTACCGCGACGGCAACCGATGCATCAGGTCGCACTAGCTCCTTGTCTTCGGCCGCGGCACTCGTAATTGACGTCACCCCGCCTAATGCGCCCACAATTGCGGCAATGAGTACGTACTCGTTGACGCCGACCATAACTGGCACAGCTGAGGCAAACTCAACCGTGAGTGTCTATGACGGCACAACACTCTTGGGCACTGCTTCAGTTGATGGTTCTGGTAACTGGAGCCTGGTGGTCTCACCCGCTCTGGCGTCAAGCGCACACAGTTTCACGGCGAGCGCTACAGATGCGGCTGGTAATACCGGAGCCACGTCAGCGCCGGTAACGATGTCTGGGGTGTGGGCGGCGGTTGTCACCGGCGCAGATGGCAATGGGGCTAATGACAACGTATCGATCAGCGCATCGCAGTTCGCGTCGATCGGTATCACCCAGATCGACACCGCAGCCGCAGCCGCGCTGCTAAGTGATGTCATTGATGGCAAGGCGGCAACTGCGGTTGATACCTCTGCTGAGTTATCGAACCTGGCCGACATCGTGCAGGCCATCATGTTGACCGCAGCCGGTGGCACTCCGTCACCCGCCCTAACCGCGGACGACCTTGCGGCCTTGGGCATCACCGGGGTGACAAGTGCGAATCTGGCTGACATTCTGGCGGCCATCGCGGCTACGGCTGATAGTGGAAGCGGTGTTTCAAGTCTTGCTTCCCTGCAGTCGGTTGCCACTGCCGCAGCCGATGCGTATGCAGCCAAGGCGGCGGCCCTCGCGATCGTTACCGCCTACGCGAATACCGATGGCACTTCGAGCGCCCCAAGTTTGAGTAGTTTCACCGCTGCAGGTGTTACCGGCGTTGACTCTTCAAATCTGGCGCAGATAAATTCGCTGATTGCCTCGCTGACTGGAACTCAGGTTGACACCGCCGCCGAACTACAAGCTGTGATAGACGCGTACCTGGCGGTGCTGGCCGCCACAGATGGCACCCGCAACAACAATGCGAGCCTCACGGCGGCCGAATTTGCGGCGCTCGGTATGTCGCAGATCGATTCAGCGGTAGAGCGAAGTCTGCTGAATCAAGTACTTGATACTGCGACTTCAGCGCAAGTCGATACCGGAGCAGAGCTGCAAGCCCTTGGCGCGAGCGTTTCTGGCATATTTGTAACTGCAGCCGGTGGTACGGCGTCACCAGTACTAACAGCGGCGGGGCTTACCGCGCTGGGCTTGACCGGTGTCACTGGAAGCAACTTAGCTGCGATTCTCGGAGCTATCGCGGGCACCGCAGATGACGGTAGCGGGGTTGACACAATTGCTGAGATTCAAGCGCTCGTCGACCTGATAGTCGCTAATGCCAGGGTTGCAGCACTTGCGATCATCACCGGCTACAACGGCCCAGGCTCGCAAGTTCCAACTCTGGCTGATTACGAGAACGCCGGCATTGTCGTACCAAGCGGTACGAATATCGACGCGATAAATTCAGTCATTGCCAGCGCTGCGGGCTCTTCCAAGGATTCAATCTCTGAAGTTCAACTAATTCTAGACACTTACAACACCCTGCTATCGGGTGCTGACGGTGATGGATCAAATAACAATGTGTCGCTAACGGCATCTCAATACGCGGTGCTAGGCGTTACTAGCATCGATTCGACGGGCAAGGCGTCCTTGCTTAACGATGTTGTCGACGGCAAGGCGAGCACTTCCGTCGACACGCAGGCCGAACTCGCAGCCTTGGCCTCGATCGTCTCTCGAATCTTCGAAACTGCGGCCGGTGGCACACCTAGCCCAGCGCTTACGGCTGCTGACTTGGCGGCTATCGGGTTAACCGGTGTCACGACCGACAATTTGGCTGCGGTACTAGCGGCCATCGCGGCAACGGCCGACAATGGCAGCGGGGTTACCAGCCTTGCATCCCTGCAAACTGTAACCACCGCTGCCGCCAACGCTGCCAGCGCTGCGCTCGGAGTTATCTCAGGTTATGACGGTAGTAATACGGTGCCCGCGGTTGCCGATTACACGGCTGCAGGAGTAAGCGGTGTGGTGGCCGGCAATCTAGATTCCATCAACTCGGTGATCGCCGGGTTGAGTTCGACAGCTTCAGATTCAGCGGCTGAGGTGCAGGCGGTCGTCGATGCTTATAACGCGATTTTGAATGCTGCGGATGGCACCGCCAATGGCAATTCGAATCTGACCGCAGCTCAGTTCCAAGCCCTTGGATTGGCGGTGATCAATACCAACGCTGAGGCACTCCTGCTAAATGCAATTGTGGACTCGGGTAGCTCTGCCGGGGTTGACACCTTCGCCGAACTTCAGAATCTCGCCCGAATAGTTGATGCGATAAGTGTTACCGCCGCTGGAGGCACGCCGTCCCCGGCACTCACTGCCGCCGACCTGGCGCTGCTGGGAATAACCGGTGTCACCGATGCCAATTTGGCGGAGGTACTGGCAGCGATTGCCGCTACCGCCGATGACGGCACCGGGGTCAACACCCTGGCAAAAGTTCAGGCGATTGCCACCGCTGCCGCAGCGCAGGCCGCTGCCGCAGCGATAGCCAAGATTGCGGCATATGCGGGTTCGGCGCCAACTCCGACCTTGAATGACTATGCCAACGCCGGTGTTACAGGTGTAAACACCGGCAATCTGGCGATCATTAACTCCGCAGTGGCCCCGCTTGCCAGCTCAGTTACAGATAGCGCGGCCGAAATTCAAGCGGTTGTCGATGCGTATGCAGCGGTACTAGCTGCAGCAGATGGCGCTGACAATGGCGGGGGCACGATGACCGCCGTGCAGTTCCAAACCCTCGGCCTGACGATGATCACTAGTTCAGCGGCCAGCACACTCCTTAGTTCGGTAATTGATTCGCTACCTCAGACGAGTGTTGACACGCAGCCTGAGCTCGTAGCTTTGGGCACCACCGTTGCAGGCATCATTGCGACGGCTACCGGCGGA
>JBIIOU010000168.1:0-4765 GCA_044336815.1 Candidatus Nanopelagicales bacterium
TCTGGGCCCCAGCGCACTACCGGGCAGCCATCGTGTAACTCGACGCGGGCCGGGCTCCCCAACCACTCGCTAGTTAACTTGGCGGCGACGTCAGCAAGATGAGCGCAGGCGGCAAGATCATTTGTTGGTGATTCGGTGCTGACGAGAAGGTCTACCGACTCGATCATGCGGGGGAGTAGCGCGCTTGCTGACGCCAGGGTCGTGGTCACGCTGCTCCTCTCGGTTCGGTTTTTCTCGGTACGGTTCGGTACGGTGTCGGGTGTGACCTCGGTGGATAGTCCGGCGGCCGATTTCCAGCGCGCACAGGAGCGCGCCGGAGTGCAAGTCCGCTCAGTAGTAGACCCTACAGATTTAGCCACCGCGCGGCTAATTTTCGATACGGTCTGGCCGGGTCAGGGCACCCAAGTTCAGCAAAATGTACTTAAGGCTTTGACCCATGCCGGCGGGTACGCATCGGTCGCTTATTTGGGTGATGAACCAGTTGGTGCAGCGCTGGCATTTGTGGGCCGCCATTTCACTGACACTTGGCACGTTCACCTGCACTCGCATATGGCAGCGGTGGTCGAGAGCCACCGAAACCATCACATTGGTTCGGCATTAAAGCTGCATCAACGGGTGTGGGCCCTGGACCGTGACATTGACACCATCTCGTGGACTTTCGATCCACTCGTTCGGCGCAATGCGATCTTGAACATCCTAAAACTTGGGGTCGACGTCAGAGGGTATGAAATAGATTTCTACGGTGAGATGCCAGACGCCATCAATATTGGCGATCCCACCGATCGAGTATTTGCCTGGTGGCACCTGTCATCCGCCAAAGTAAATGACGCGGCGGCGGGGCGACTTTTGCCGATCGACGCAGGGATGTTGCTCGAAGCCGGCCGCGATATTCGGGTAGTTGAAATCCCAGAAGACATTGTGGAGTTGCGAAGAACGGACCCGGTAGCAGCAGCCCGTTGGCGGATCTCTCTGCGCGAGACACTGACCTCGGCATTAGCCGATGGCTATTGCGTAATTGGAGTCGAGCGAGTCGGTAACTATGTCCTTTATAGGGAGCGCGCGTGAGTATTGAGATGTTCCGCCTTCACATGGTGAATATGCCTTTGGTGCGCCCCTTCCGAACGAGTTTTGGTACTGACACGGTGCGAGAGGTGCTTATTGTCGAAGCGGTGTCAGCCGATGGCATTAGTGGCTGGGCCGAGTGTGCGTCATCATCGTGGCCGGGCTACAGCTCGGAATACACGGCTGCGGCAATTGCGGTAATGACCGATCACCTAATCCCGGCATTGCGTGAAACAACGATGGATGGTGACCCTGAGGAAGTGAGAGCAGCCCTTGATGCCATGCGCGGACATCCAATGGCTAAGACGGCAATAGCTACTTCGATGCTCGACGTCTGGTTGCGTGAGCGCGATCAGTCGCTGGCGAGTTTCTTGGGGTCCACGCGCACTGAAGTTGATTGCGGGGTAAGTGTCGGTATCCCAACAACGGAGACTTTGCGTGAATTGATGGAGGAAGTCGGCGTATATGTAGATGCGGGTTACCGGCGCATTAAATTGAAGATAGAGCCGGGTTGGGATTTGGATCCGGTGGCCGCCGTGCGTTCGCAGTGGCCCGATATGCCATTGCAAGTTGATGCCAATCAGGCTTATGCGCGTTCAGATGCGGCGCATTTAGCGAAACTCGATGAGTATGACCTCTTACTCATCGAGCAGCCATTGCCTGAAGAAGACTGGCTCGGGCATCGAATGCTTGCGCAGGCATGTGCTACACCGATTTGCATGGATGAATCAATCTTGTCTGTAGCTTCAGCGGAGTCAGCCTTGGAGTTTGGATCTGCGACGATCATCAACATTAAGCCGGGCAGGGTGGGTAGTTATCTAACTGCTCGCGATATTCATGACATGTGCATGGCGCGCAACTCACCGGTGTGGTGCGGCGGCATGCTCGAGACCGGCATCGGTCGGGCCGCGAACTTGGCTTTGGCAGCACTGCCGAACTTCACGTTGCCCGGTGACACCAGTGCCTCGAACCGGTATTACGCGGTCGACCTCACCGAGCCATTCGTGCTCCAAGATGGGCGCCTACCGGTACCGCAGGGCCCGGGTATCGGGGTCGAGCCAATCCCTGACCTGCTCGCAGAATTTCGAATCTGGACGAAAGATGTTCCGGTAGTCGGGCCGTGAGAATTGCTATTAATGAGAACTTTTATCAAGGCGTGAGTGGAGCTACTCCACTGATGCGTGAAACCAGGAAAGTTTTCACTTGCTCTGTGCGGTGATCAAATGCGGTAACCGACCCACCACCCATGCGGATCGGATCAATGATCTGCTCGGTGGTGGTGCCGTCGGCATCGGCATAACCAATCCAGACCGGGGTGGTTTCAGCAATCGCCAAGCGCAGGGCGGCGAGGGTGGCGGCGCTGCTCGTGCGAGGCACCTCATTGGTGCCGGCCGGCCCCACCACCATTTCACCGCGCGGTGCTCGCGCGGCCCGATCGCCAGAGCGCAAACCTTTGATGATACTCGCGATCATGGCATCGCTATCTCGTCGACCTGAGCTGACTTTACGTGCTTGCCGAGAGCGCACGCGGCGCTCATCGGGACGCAGCACGACGACGGCGCCATCGGGTGACTCGGCCGCCGGCGCATACCCGGCATCACGTAGGGCTGCCATGAATTCGTGTGGGGTGGCTTGACTGATCAAGATATTCGGGGCGGTTTGCGAAAGGTGGAGGCCCCGGAGCTTGCGATCACCAAGAATCGTGCCGATGGTGCCCTCGTTATCGCAGCGCAGATACGCGGACGCTGCACCAACTCTTATGGCTCCATGCCGCCGTGCCAAATCGTCGATTAGGTAACTAAGGGGTTGAGGAAGGCCGGTTGTTGATGCGTCACTTAAAACTTCATGGACTTTGGCTGCATCCCAGCCGGCATCAAATGCGCGCCTAAGGGATTGCTCGGAAAGCCGGTAAACGGTGGCGTGGCCGCGGGATTCGACATCAGCGAGCAACCGGAGCTTGCGTGCCAATTCTGGAGCCACCGGCCCGGGAGCGATCATGGTGAGGTCAGCTTGAATGAGTACATGGCCGATTTCTACCGGCATAAGTGCGGTGATGGCTGAAGTTGCATCCGTTGATGGATCCGGGCCGATGAGAGCGCGCCCGGGCGTTGTCAACGAATTGGCTCCCATTAAGCCGAGCAGGATGGCTTCTTGGTAGGTAGCTTGCACCACCTGTGATCTAAGCTCGCCACTTCGCCTTGGCTGAGAGTAGTCAAGAATCGCGATGAGATCGGCAGGCTCGACAGGTGCGGTGGCAGCGGCCAGTTGCTGCATAACCTGTGCGCGCAAGGTGACGACAGCGCGGCGCTCGGAGTCAGTTGCTAAAAGTGTTGACTTATCAGTAGCAAGTGTTGAGAGCCTTGGTGAGATGAGCCAAGCTTGGGCAAGTGTTACCCATTGCTCGGCTGCCGACTTATCAAGCCAGGTGTCGAATCGATCGGTCGGAACCCATGATGGGCGTTCTTCGCCGTCGTCATCAAGTAAACCGGCCGCGTGCGCAACTTCGATCCACAGTGCTGCGGTCGGTGCATCGGTATTTAAGTCACGCGCGGTTGCGGAGAAATCTCGAACTGCGAGGCCGCCAGCGCGCAAAACACTCGGTGGATCAACGGCCCAGGCATCAAGAAGATCGCGCACCTGCGCTATGGCCTCTCGTGCATGAACTCCGGCTTGCTCATCGCTCATGGCCGACTGGGTATTTTCAGTGGCGGCCGAAATACTCGGTGGTGGCCAAGTTGGCGCAACCACCTCAGACAGGTGGTCGCGCACTGCGTGAATGGCGCGAATCTCATCATCGGTGCCCCAAACCAGGGCGAGTTCTTGGAGGTCGCGCAATGCGGCTTCTGCGGCGCCGCGGGCGGAGTCGTCCAACTCTTCGATAACGGCCCTGGTGACCTCATGGGGGAGTGCTGGCAGCTCGGCCGACTGCCGGGCGACCACCGCCAGCACGTAGATGGTCAGGGCATCGAGGGTGTCTAGGCACCGTGAAACCGAGGGTCCGGTGGTGGATCTGGCCGCCAGCGCGGTGATATCCGAGGGGATGGGGTGCAGTAGGTCAGGGCGCCGGGTCAAGAGGGCGGCTAGGGCTAGGTCATCGCGCTGGCGAAGGGCATCGGCCAAGCTGCGCGGACTCACCCGCACCATCTTATTGGTGGGTCGGTAGCCTTCACTCATGCCAACGGGAATCGTTAAGTGGTACGACGCGGAAAAAGGCTTCGGCTTCATCAACTCAGATGAAGGCGAAGACGTCTTTGTTCACGTCTCGACCCTGCCGGCCGGGGTGCCCTCGCTCAAGCCGGGCACCAAGGTCGAGTTCGGCATTGTCGACGGCAAGCGCGGTAAGCAAGCCCTAACCGTTGCGATAATCGGACCGCCACCGTCGGTCGTAAAGAGTTCACGTAAAGATGCCGGTGATCTCGCCGGGATAGTCGAGGATCTAATCAAGTTGCTTGACGGGGTATCAAATCAACTTCAGCGCGGTAAATTCCCGCCGGATGCTGCCGCACAAAAAATCGCTGCGGTGCTCCGTGCGGTTGCTGACGACCTAGATATTTAGTCGGTCAGTAACTTATTACTAGACGATCTCCGCGATCGTCCACATTGTTACTGGACGATCTCCGCGATCGTCCACATTGTTACTGGACGATCTCCGCGATCGTCCACATTGTTACTGGACGATCTCCGCGATCGTCCAGATCGCCAG
>JBIIOU010000024.1:0-18160 GCA_044336815.1 Candidatus Nanopelagicales bacterium
AACCCCAGATTATGCTCGAGTTGACTTCGACTCCCGCGCGATTGCCGCAGTGGTGCGAGTTAGCCCGCACGCTTACAACACGGTAGCCGAGCTCGATAGCCTGTTCGAGGTGGTTACCAATGCCTGATGTTCAATCCCCAAGCCTCAACTCTGCCAGTGATACCTCGCTGCGCACCGCGCTTGCGAATGTTTCGGCGATCGCGCTAACTATCGCTGGCTGCATTGTCTTCCTGCCGGCCGGTGCACTGTTGCTTCTTCGTAATTCTGGTATCGGCATCGGCGAGACCGCGATTTACTTAATACTTTTGGTCATCTGGATCTTAGGCTTGGCACCATTCGTGCGCCCCCATCGGGCTATCATTCAAACAGCAGCGAGCCTTGCCCTACTGGCATCACCACTGCTGATGATTTCAACTGCAAGTTCTCCGTGGCTACCGATCCCATTCATCGCATTTGCCTTGAGCTTTGGTGCCGCCTTTAGTTTCCGGTCGACTACTGCACTACCTATCATCGTGGCGGCTGCACTTCTCAACTGGCTGGTGGTGCTAAATCCAGCACCTTCAGTGATTTTGTCCGCCTCTGAACTCTTAAATGGTTTTATCGGGCCACTCTTTATTCTCATCACTGGACCCGCACTATCCCTTCTTAGCCGAAACTGGTTTCTAGCGGCAAAACGGACTGACCTATCACGTGCATTACTTGAATCCATGGTGGCTAGTAGCTACCGCACCCTTGAAATCCAAATCGCCCGGTCAACTGTCGACCGAAGGATTCATGAAACAGTCTTGAATACTCTGCACGCCATAGCCTCCGCAGCGCCAACATCGAACCGTCCACGAATTCAAGCAGCTTGCCAGCATGACCTAGACCAATTAGCGCTCGGAATGCAAGGCGATAGGCCGCAACTCCTTTCGGCCGTAATTGCTGACGCAATCACTGCATCCGGCATTAACGGCGTTCGGCCTGAAATACATCTTGATGGCGACCCTGAGCTAGTACCTCAACTAGCCGGAGCCGCACGCGACGCCATCGTTGAGGCACTCAGAAACATCGAACGCCATGCCGCCGCCACCGCCGCCAGTATCAGCACGACCACGAAAGATGACATTCTGACTATCACTATTCGCGATAACGGGCGCGGCCTAAGTGCCCAAGCAATTGAGCGATTCGGAATGCGTAACACCATCAGGGCCTCGATTACAGCGCTCGGCGGCACGGTAGAAGTTAGTTCCCCCACCGGATCCGGAACCATCTTGATTCTCACCATGCCGTTGGTTGGGCCATCAGCACTTGAATTGCCCTCCGAGCCAAGCCTGGAGACAGTAACTAGATCTTTACTTGCCCGCATCTGCATCATTAGCCCATCATTATTTGGCTTAGTGACGATCTGGGCACAAACTTCACAACTTATCCCTGGCTTGCCAACTCTGATCGCTTTCTTGATCTTCTTTGCATTCAACATCGCACTTGCGATTTTCTGGAGTTCATCTAGGCGGGTTGCCCTAGCGGTGGCGACTTTCGCGATGGCAGGCATAGCTTTACTTGTTGCTTACGCGAGCCTTGATGGGTGCAACTCATCGGCATCGGTGCACTGGCTCATCAACTCAATCACTGGCGGCATCGTCCTTACGATTTTCGCCTTAGCAGGCAATCAGCTTCGTCTCTGGGTGCTACCCGCACTTACCCTCATCGGACTGTTATTGATCTGGGGCCTGCCCAATGACTGCCGAGGGGTGCCTGTGATGTCGATCTTTGTCACGGTTGCCTATGTAGTTGGCGGCATCTACACCGCGGGTCGGCTATTTGAGAAGTTCGATAGCAAACGGGAAGATGCCGAGGCGTTATGGGTCAAGGCAGCGGGGCAGCAAACTCAGATCGACAAACAGGCCGCTGCTATCGCCAGTTGGAGTCGAGTAAGTGAGGTCGCGAAATCACTTCTGTCCGGGATCGCCTCAGGAGTAATTGATCCATTTGCCCCATCTACCAAGGCGCGTGCAGCAGCGGAAGAAAGCCGAATTCGCGTTACTTTGGGGTTCGCCGACATGGCGCCCTCCGCAATGTGGAATGCGATTCAGAGCATGGTCGCTAACGCCGGTGCCGCCGGGATCAGTGTTGACGCCGCCGCACTATCGGCCGCTAGGCGAACGGACCCACTCCCAAATTTCATCAGCGAGGCACTTCGAATCACGGCCCTTGCTTACCCGGGCGAGCAAGTAACAGTGCGTCTCTTCACCGATGGTGACAGTGAGGAGATCTTGCTTACCGCACCAGGTGACCAAGCCTTACCAATTTGGATTACCGGTGAATCATCCACTTTCGCTACAACCGAATTCAGCATTGGTGATTGTGCCGTATCAGTAGCGGTTGAACCAGATATGAACGGCGGCTGCGAACTGACGGTTAACATTCGTAGGCCACTAAATTCTCCAGCTTAGAAAGCTAGAGTGACTAGGTCATCAACCCTTCGTCACGTGCCACGCGGTAAAGGTCGGTTTTGGTGCGAGCCAACTTGCCCGCCGCAGTGTATTTGTCCCGAACGCGGTCAATGTATTGCTTAACGGTGCTGGGTGCGACGTCCATCCGGCGAGCGACCGAATCCATTTTTAAACCTGATGCATATAGCACCAGCGCTCGCCGCTCCTGCGCGGAAAGCTGCACCCCGGTCGCATTCTTGGGAATTAAAGCTCCGGCAAAATCAGGTGACATCCAGTCGCGGTTATGCAAAATGGCGTCTAACGCCTCGCTCAACTCGTCGAACCCTGATCGTTTAGTCACGTAGGCCGAAGCTCCGGCCAAGATAGCGGTTTGGATAACCGCCGGATCCCCCAGTGCGCTGACAACCACGACGGGAATACTTAATGAAGTAAAACTTGACACCACGTCTGCGACTGAACGGCCATCGCCGAGGTCGAGATCGATAATCGCGCAATCGACAGCGCGCTGATCGATGGCTTTCAGCGCGTCTCCAAGTACCGCGCCCGAGTAGGCGAACTCAACACGATCAAAATGATCCACGAGCCCGCGCTCTAGCCCCTCGCGAACAATCGCATGATCTTCAAGCACCACAAAAGTTGGTTTGCGACCGATGTCCTTTTGCACTTTAATCCTTACGCATCGACGACCTTGAAATTCGTTCTCCAGTCTATCGTCAGTGCACCAACCTGGTGTGCCAGTGAAGCAAACTGACATCGGTCAGGCTGGCGACCTGATCGATGACAACCCTGAATCTTTCAGCATCGGTCTTTGCCCCCTCAAAAGTGGACACGAGCCAACTTTCAAGGGATCGACCTTCATCCAAAGTGAGAGCGTGCACAACTTCAGCGATCATTGTGCGCTGCCTCGCATACTCCGCATCGGCACCATCGCGATTCATGACAAACTTGACCGCGATCGCCTTCATTACCGCGACTTCATCGCGAACTTCATCCGGCACAATTAAATTGGCCGCGTACCGAGTCAACGGCTCTGAACCGTATTCGATCTGAGTTGCGATTTGCGCGCTAACACAAAATCGGCCGATCAGGTAACTGGTAAAACGCTTCAACTCGCGTAGCGAGGTCATTGAGCCGTCGAAGTGGCCGGGCCAGTATTCAAGTTGCGTCAGTCTGCGCAGCGCCTCAACAAGGGCCTGCGGGTCGCGATCGGGGCGGTAGCGCTCGAGAGCTATCGCAACTAATTCTTGTTGGATGTCCGAACTGGTGAATTGCTCCAGGTGAACCAGCCCCGAATGGACGGCATCTTCGGCGTCGTGCACCGAATATGCGACGTCATCAGACCAGTCCATCGCTTGCTCCTCTAGGCAGGTGCGCTCCCCCGGAGCACCAGCGCGCAGCCACTCAAAAACCGGCCGATCATCCTCATAGAAGCCGAACTTCTGGGTGCCGGCGCGCCGCCCCCACGGGTATTTGCAGGCCGCATCCAAACTTGCGCGCGTCAGGTTCAAGCCAACGCTTTCACCCGACGCATCTTCAATTTTTGCTTCAAGTCTCGCGAGCACCCGCAGTGTCTGGGCATTACCTTCGAACCCCCCAATTTGGGACGCGAGGCGATCGAGTTCAGTTTCACCATTGTGGCCAAAGGGCGGATGCCCAAGATCATGAGCCAGCCCAGCGACTTCAACAAGATCTGGGTCGCAGCCAAGTGCGTCGCCAAGCTCGCGGGCAATTTGGGCCACCTCAAGGGTGTGAGTTAAACGCGAGCGCGGGAAGTCTGAGACCCCCGAAACCATCACTTGGGTCTTAGCCGCTAGCCGGCGCAACCCCACCGAATGCAGCACCCGGGCCCGGTCCCGTGCAAAACCACTGCGTACCGTCTCTTTTACCGGCTCCTCCACAATGCGTGCGAGGTCGGCTTCGAGATACCCCCGGGGTTGACCCATAACTCCGAGACTAGTGGCACGACTCTTCGCTGCCTCCGCACCCCAAATCATCTGAGTGCGCACGATTTGGTCGTGAAATCCGTGATGTCGGCCGATTTCACGACCAAAACGTGCGCACTCACCGCAACTACCCCTCACCGGGCTTAGCTGCGCGCGCTCGGCCCCGAGCCACACCTCGAAACCTGTGGATAACCCTTTGCGCTAGCAACCGGTTCTGTTGCAAGGTTGGCGCGTGCCAGATCCGAGTCGAACCGTCAACACCGAGCAGGTGATCGCCCACATCGGTAACTCGCACCCAATTGATCGGGCCACCGCGCTTGCTAAGGGATTGACCGCGGGCCAACTTCGATCTGCACTAACAGCTGGCCGCCTCGTGAGTTTGCAACCTGGAACTTTGCTACCAGCCGAAGTTTGGGAAGCAGCCGATGGGCGCCAGCGGCATTTGTTCGCTGTGACAGCTGCGTTACTTCGGCACCCACGAGCCATTGTCAGCCACGGGTCAGCGGCGGCCATCCATGATTTACCCTTTGATCGCGTTCGCCCGCAGGTGGTCATTGATCCGGTGCTCGGCGGAGTCCCGATTGTCGAACTCACCCAGCCCGGCAAGGGCCGACATGCTCACCGGTTGCGAATTTTCCCGGGTACGGCACCCCATGCTCACCTCGATGAACACCTCGGTTTCCCGTGTACAGACATCGCGCGCACCGTTTTGGATCTTTGTATCAACCGGCCCCCACCTGAAGCGCAGGCGCTAATAGATATGGGCCTGCGCCGCCTGATTTCAGTAGATACTCCTAACCGAAATATTCGACGGCTCGTGAGGGATCCAATACACCGGGATTACGCAACTAAAACCGTGCTCACAACCTGCGCGGGCTTGGAAGGCAGGCGTGGGCTCAAGGCTTTGGCTACGAAACTGCGTGCTGGCGAACCAGCCGCTGAATCAGTCCTCGAATCCATCTCGAGATGGCAGATGCAAAAACATAAATTATTGATGCCGCAGTGTGGGGTACCAGTTCTTGGTGACGATGGCCGCACCTACTGGGCTGATTTCACTTGGGAGCACTTGAAGTTGATCGGCGAGGCTGACGGATTCTCCAAATATGTAAATAGATCCGATCACGTGTCTGAGAAACTCCGACAAGAAGCACTCGAACGTGCGGGTTGGTCGGTAGTGCGCTGGACTTGGCACGAAGCTGTCGTCACGCCAACGGTCATGATCAACCGGATCCAAAATGCCATCGCGCGCCGGCAGTTACTCGGTAAGCGCACCGCCTGATCGAGCGGGCGTAGGCGAAACTGGATGAGTGCGCACGTTTTGGTCGTGAAAAGAGTGAATTTGGCCGATTTCACGACCAAAACGTGCGCACTCAGCGAAGCGCCGAGGATCGTGGCTAGCGGGTCGAAGTCGTGATGATCTGCGCCTGATCCCAACGGGTCAACAGATAGAACCTAAGTAGTGCCGCCGTCTCCCGCCCGACGTACTCAGAAGTTAATGCGGTACCCGGTCCGGCTTCGGTTGGCGAAAGGTGAGCATCAATGCCGAAACCGGCGGCGGTTGCTTGAGCCCGCGCCGCATGTGGCGGGTCGGTGACAAGAGTTGCCGACTCCCAATTTAAATCTCGCATGATGGTTGCCACCACCTGCAAAGCGCCAACGGTGTCTGCACCGGTCGTGAAGGCGACGACATCCGCCGAGGGCACGCCACTGGCGATAAGTTGCTCGCGCGCAAATTTTGCTGAGCGCGCCGGGCCGGTGACCACGATGACCGGTGCGGTGCCCGCCGCGTACAACTGGGCGGCATGCGCCAGGCGCGCATTCATTACCGGCACGGGATCACCCCAATAGCGAGCCGGATCAAGGACGACGATGGCCTGGGTCGGGCTGCGGTCATCAAGTTGGCTGGTCAAAACAATTTGGCAAACCGCTCCGATTGGGAGTAACAGGGCTAGGAACACCAACACCGTGCTGGCCGCGGTAAGCAGCCCGCGCGGTGTCCGCGGCACGGACGCGACGATTGAAAGTGCCCCTGCTCCCGGGCGCGCTGGAACCGTAGGAGCACTCACGGCCCAATATTCACACGGGTATCACAGGTAACCCAGCCGCCACACCGGGTGTGACCACTTCGTCACCCGCCGCTCACGCTCAGTTCAGCCTCGAGCAGGCATTGGGCAGCTACCTCGTCAATAAACGGTGAATCCAACCAGCCCTCGGGCAAAGATGGGCGGCGGCCGCCGGAAGTCCGCCCACGTGGGCCCGCGCCAACCACCTGATTGAACTCTTGATCCCCATTCATTTGGCCGATGAGTTCGTCCAACTCGGCCAAAGTCGACACCGTGCCAAGGCTTTGGCGGATCTGCTGCTTCACACTGAAGCCCTTCAGGTACCAAGCCATATGTTTACGCATATCGCGACACCCGCGGATTTCGCCATAATCAATACACAGTAATTGTGCGTGCCGGCGCAAGGTTCGCAGCACTTCATCAAAATGCGGATCAGCGGGGATATCGGCTCCCGTGAATGCTGCTGCTAGCTGACCAAATAACCAAGGCCGCCCAAGGCACCCGCGCCCAACAACTACACCATCCGCGCCAGTCTCACTCATCATGCGAAGCGCATCTGCAGCCGTCCAAATATCGCCGTTGCCAAGTACCGGGGTGCCATAGCCCGCAAGCTGCTCCTTGAGTCGAGCGATCGCCGACCAATCGGCGGTGTCGCCATACATCTGCGCGGCAGTGCGGCCATGAAGGGCAACCCACGCGACACCTTCTTGAGCAGCAGCAACCCCTGCATCCAGGTAGGTCAGGTGTTCGTCGTCAATCCCCTTGCGCATCTTTACCGAAACCGGCACTTTGCCGTTTGCGGCTGCAATCACGGCCCGCACAATTGAGCGAAAAAGATCCTGCTTCCACGGAAGTGCGCTACCGCCTCCCTTACGAGTTACTTTCGGGACGGGGCAGCCAAAGTTCAGGTCAATATGGTCGGCGCGATCCTCGTCCACGATGATATGCACCGCCTGCGCCATAACCTGCGGGTCGACCCCGTACAACTGCACCGAGCGCGGATTCTCGTCGGCCGCGAAAGTCACCATGTCGAGGGTCTCGTCATTTCGCTCGATCAGGGCCCTGGAGGTGACCATCTCCGATACGTAGAGCCCGGCGCCAGCCTCCCGGCATAGCCGGCGAAAGGCCCGGTTAGTGATGCCCGCCATGGGGGCAAGGACGACCGGCGGGTCAATATTTAGCCCACCAGCGCTCAATCCTTTGGCGAAGGCCGTCGTGGTCACGCCTTGATTCTCCCATTGACCGCTAGCATCGTCACATCCGCATTCCGACATGGCGTCGACATGGTTGCCCTGGCCTCCATGGCGTCGACCTGGTCGACAGGTGGGCCACCTAGCCACGATAGGGAGAACATGAACGCCCCAGCACTTTCGGAGCAAAAGGTTCTGACCGGCAAGAGGCGCTGGATCGCCCTAGCCTTCTTGTCCCTGGGCGTGGCCATGATCATTCTCGACGCCACCGTCGTGAACGTCGCGATCCCGTCGATGATCAAAGACTTAAACCTCACCACCAATGATGCCGAATGGGTTAACGCGGCCTACTCACTTACTTTCGCCTCGTTGCTGATCCTCTCGGGCCGCATGGCCGACCGCTTCGGCCGCAAACTCCTCTTCATTATCGGCATCATCGTCTTTGTTGGTGCCAGCGTTCTGGTTGCAATTTCAGACTCATCGATCCACCTCATAGCCGCGCGCGCATTGCAGGGCGTTGGCGCCGCGATGATCTTGCCGGCCTCACTGTCCGTCATAAATGCGGTCTTCGTCGGCAAATCTCGCGCGATTGCTTTCGCGGTTTGGGGAGCGACCATCGGCGGCATGGCGGCCCTTGGCCCGCTGGTCGGTGGCTGGTTAACAACCTACGCATCTTGGCACTGGGCCTTCTTGATCAACTTGCCGATCGGCATCATCGTGCTAATCGGCGTCTTGCTGGTGGTGCCAGAGACTCGGGATCTACTCGGGCGCAAGGGAGTTGACCTACCAGGAACATTACTTTCAACATTCGGGTTACTCGGAGTTGTCTTCGCGATGATTGAAGGCCAGCGCTATGGCTGGCTGATTTCAACCGCGCCCTTCAAAGTGGGTCCCTTCACTTGGGACACCGGCCGCCTATCGCTCGTATTAATCTCGGGGGTACTAGGAGTTATTGCTCTGGCAGCGCTAATCCTTGTCGAAACCCGGCGGGCAGCGGCCGGCAAGATCGTCATCCTTGACCTGCGGCTATTTCGCATTCGATCTTTCGCAGCCGGTAACGGGGTAGCTGTTGTTGTCAGCCTCGGCGAGTTCGGTTTGCTTTTCACCCTCCCCCTCTTCTTGCAGGCGGTCCGCGGCTACAACGCGCTCGAAACCGGCGTCATCTTGCTAGCACTCGCCGTTGGCTCATTTTTCGCATCCGGCGCTGGTGCCCCAATTTCCCAGCGGGTGGGCCCGGTTCGAGTCCTGCAACTTGGAATGCTGCTCGAAGTCATTGGGATCCTCGGCCTTGGTTTTGTGATCTCCCCCGAAATCACCGGCTGGGGCCTGGCCCCATGGCTGTTCCTCTATGGGATGGGCGTGGGCTTTGCCACCGCGCAGTTGACCGGGGTTGTACTTTCGGAGGTCCCCATTGCCGACTCCGGGCAAGCGAGCGCCGTGCAGTCAACCTCACGCCAAGTCGGAGCCGCCATCGGCACCGCCATTTTGGGCACCACCTTGCTCATCGGGCTCGGCACCACGGTGACTAGCCAACTCGAGGCCCGCGGGATACCCACCGCCCAGGCCCAAGAGGTCTCCCAAGCGGTGGCCAATTCAGCGGGGCAGGCGATCCCCGGGCTCGCCTCGGCCCCCGGGGGCGATGTCTTGGTCGAAGGGGCCTCCGCGGGCTTTACCCAGGCCACCAAACTGGTTTCCTGGGTTGCCGGCTTCTTTGTGCTCCTGGGCCTTTTAACCAGTTTGCTTTTGCCCAAAAACACCGCACGCGTACTCTCTGAGGGGTACGCACCGCCCAAGAGTTGAACCATCGGCCCAGCAACCCGCTGTGCTACCGTTGATTGACAATCGTTTCCACTAGGAGGAATGCATGAATCGCACCGAACTCGTCAGTGCCATTGCCGCACAAACCGGCTCAACCGCCACCGCAGTTGACCAGATCCTCGCCGGCTTGAGTTCAGTTATCACCGAGCAGCTCGTCAAGGGCGAGAAAGTCACCATCCCCGGCTTCGTGACTTTCGAGACCGCAGATCGCGCTGCCCGTACCGGCCGCAATCCCCAGACCGGCGAAACGCTCCAGATTGCCGCAAAGCGTGCCGTCAAGGTTTCTGCCGGACAGTCACTCAAGCGCGCAGTTGCCGGCAACTAGTTAGACCGCTCAGCTCTTTAGCCACATAAGTGTGGCTTGGCCCGCCTCCTGGTGAGTTGTAGCAAGAAGACCTCAAGTTTTCTTGTAACAGCTCATCACGGGGCGGGTGCTTTTTTTTCTGTGGCGCCGCCTTGCTTAACAGGCCGGCAGTCGAGCAGCCAGCCAGCCAGCTACCGCGTCTAGCCCGATCCGCTCCTGTTGCATGGTGTCGCGCTCACGAATGGTGACAGCCTGATCTTCCAAGGTATCGAAGTCGATGGTGATACAAAATGGCGTGCCAACTTCGTCTTGGCGCCGGTAGCGCCGGCCGATGGCGCCGGCATCGTCAAAGTCAACGTTCCAGCGTTTGCGAAGATCCGCGGCTAGATCCTTGGCCTTTGGCGACAGATCTGAATTACGCGACAAGGGCAGCACTGCGGCTTTGACCGGTGCCAGACGGGGATCAAAACGCAGCACTGTTCTGGTATCGACGCCGCCCTTGGCATTGGGGGCTTCATCCTCGGCGTAGGAGTCAAGCAGGAAGGCCAAAACCGCGCGCGATAGCCCAGCTGCCGGTTCAATTACATAAGGCACCCAGCGCTCATTCTTCTCCTGATCGAAATACGACAGATCAGTGCCCGAATGCTCACCATGGGTGGTCAGGTCAAAGTCGGTGCGATTGGCAATGCCCTCAAGCTCAGCCCACTCTGAACCAGCGAACCTAAACCGGTACTCGATATCGACCGTGCGCTTTGAGTAATGGCTGAGTTTTTCTTTCGGATGCTCAAAGAACCTCATGTTCTCTGGGTCCATGCCTAGGTCGACGTACCACTGCCAACGCTGCTCAAGCCAGTAATCGTGCCACTGCTCATCGGTGCCCGGCTCGACGAAGAACTCCATCTCCATCTGTTCAAACTCGCGGGTGCGGAATATAAAGTTACCCGGCGTGATTTCATTTCGAAAACTCTTACCTGTTTGGCCAATGCCAAATGGCGGCTTTTTGCGGGCTGACGTCATGACATTTAGATAGTTAACGAAAATTCCTTGCGCAGTTTCAGGGCGCAGGTAGTGGACGGCCCCCGCATCTTCAACTACCCCGATGGTCGTGCGCAGCATGCCATTGAAATCTCGCGGCTCGGTGAAATCGCCCTTCGTGCCACAGTTGGTGCAGGTGATATCAGCCAGACCGTTGACCGGCTCCTTACCGTGCTTGTCTTGGTATGCCTCAATTAGTTGATCCGCTCGCCAGCGCTTATGGCACTTCTTGCATTCGGTCAATGGGTCGACAAATGCATTTACGTGGCCCGATGCCTCCCAAACCTGTGGCGCCAAGATGATCGACGAATCAAGGCCGACGACGTCATCGCGGCCGCGCACCATGTGCTGCCACCACTGCCGGCGGATATTGTCCTTGAGCTCCACGCCATTGGGGCCGTAATCCCATGCGGACCTAGTTCCACCGTAAATCTCGGAGGACTGGAAGATGAACCCACGCCTCTTACATAAATTGACTACGGCTTCAACACGATCGGTGGCCATTTTGCGCTCCTTCTTGAGCGCGAGGCGCGCTCCACTCCGGCTGGCTGTCGGCGGACACCCGAAGTCTAGGCAAGGGCGACTATTTCTCGATGACCGGTATCTGTCAAGTTAGGTTATTTGCCATCGCGAGTTGGCTTGGGTGGCAGATACTCGGGCTAGCTCTTCACGGTCTTGGACTGCGCCGCGGGGAAGGTAATGCATTTCGTTTTTGGTTTACCGTTCTTCTTTGTTAACGCAAGGTGGTGGCTGAAATCTAGGCGCGACACAGGTTCATTTTCGGGGGTTGGTCATGGCTCGGCGGCTACGTATATTGGCGGACGAGCATTGTCGTCATGTAACGGTGCCAGGCACTTTCGCTGGAGTGTTCGAGTTCACTACCGCAAACAACTGGCCCCCGACCAACAGCGGTCAGGGGCCAGCAACAGGGTTTAAACACCCCACCTAGCGGAAAGATATTACGGTAGGGAACGGTGCTACTCTTCATTACCCTCAAAGCACATATATTGGGTGCCGGCTGAGGCGGGGTTTAGGGTGCCGCCGATAATACAGATGCTGCCAGGCCGCACCCAACCAACACCGAGTGCGAGCCGATCAGATGGCGCTGAACTTACTGGCGAAGTGACTTCAATACTTGGCATTTAGCACTCCGTCCTTCTCGTTGTTGTGATCTATTACTTCGTTGGTCGGTGTGACGTTCTTCGTTGAGCGGCGAGTTGCTACTCTTCACTACCCTCAAAGCAGTAACAATACTTTCCATTTGTATCAGCTTCCTGCATTGAGGGGTTTAGGGTGCCGCCGATACCGGCCACACCGGGCCGCACCAGTCCAACACCGAGTGCGAGCCGATCAGACGGCGCTGAACTTACTGGGGTAGCAATATCAATATGCGGCACAGCGTTCCTCCTTGACTAGGTTAACGAATAATCACTCCCCCCCATGAGAACACAGCCCTACAGGAAAGGCAAGGCAAAGCGGTCTGTGGTTCAAGATTTAGGAGGCAATCCCCGCTCCTCCTCAAGGCCAAGCCCTGACCCCGATCCTGGACTTGGCGCGCCCGCTAAATTTTGGCCTGGGGCGCAGGGTTATCTCACGTACTCCCCACAGGTAGGAGACGGGCTACCGCACGGCAAGCAGTTCCAACGCTGCCGTTTCATTAATGGTGTCAAAATCTACATAATGCCAAGCTAGAGACCTGCGAATCAGGGGTTTATCGATCGCGATTATTTGGTCATATCGCTGAGTCAGATCTGCCATCGACTCCCGCGGGCACACTGGCACGGCCAGAGCCAGTGATGCTGGATTCAGCTTCGCGATCACCTGGGCTGCTACCCGGGCAACCGCCCCAGTTTCAACACCGTCGTCGATGACAATCACATGCAAGCCGGTTACCGGAGGCACCTCAAAAACCATCGGCCCGTCATCGGTGCGAAGTACCGGCAGAGCAAGAACTTGAACACCAAGGTCACGACCGACCGGCAGTGCCACCGGTACCCCATTTGGAACTACCGCAAGGACGACAACTGGTGATCGCGAGTACTCGGCTCTCACCAGTTCGGCAAGTTTCTCGCCAGCGTCACTTAGATTTTCGAATGACTTCATGACGGTACCGAGCGTATTGCCGGTCCGGCGGCGTCACCAAGACCAATTGATCCCGCATCGGCAGCTAATCCACTTGCTGAATCGGTTACCGAATGTTCGGTGCGGTGGTGCACAATTTCATAGGCCGATGACTCGTCAATCGCCAATGAAAGAAATGGGATAACCGAAACTTTCACGTCGAAGGTAGAAAGTGCCCGCCGATATGCACCCACGTGCTGCCACCGAGAAGTGATCGTCAGCAAATCCGGCTCATCGGTCGACTGTCCAACGAAAGCCTCGATGAATCCGTTGCAGGTGGCTAAAACCGCGATAGCGTGACGCGAGTTGGCCGCAAACTCGGCAACCTGATCGACCCCTACCCGAAATCGGCTAATCACGATCAGGCCGGGGGCCGGTGAGTCGGACAAGGCATTCAGGTCATGCACAATGCTGACGTTAGTCGGCCGGTATCAATCGATTAAGTCCGGCCGTGGCAGGATGGGCTAATGGACAAGAAAGATAAGAACAGCGGGGTACGCGGGCCAAGTGGCCCACCGCCGCGCGGTTCGACGCCGGCACCAAAAGCCAAGAATTCCACGGGTTCAAGTTCTGGACGTAGTGGGCTGGAGCGCAAGAGTTTTCCGATCCTGGTCATGTTGCACCGGGTGCCGCGCTGGCTGTTAGTAATACTCACCGCGCTGGCCCTGTTTCTGGGGCTCATCCAAACCGGTGATCTCGCCTGGCTAGGCGGCATCTTGCTGCTCTTGGTCGCCTTCTTCCTCGGTTGGCTACTCGTGCTCTCCTGGCCCGTACTCGGTTTCGCCTCGCGGCTGCTGCGCCTGCTTGTCGTAATTGCCATCGTGGGTATCTCGATCTACAAGTTCTTAGGGTGGATTTAACCAGCTTATAGATATTGACAATCGTTTTCATTAGCACTAGGCTGGGGGGATGAGACAGCCAATCAAATCCCAGCGCCACAAAAGCCAGTTGCTCGCAGCCCTAGCCCTACCTCTAGCACTAGCCCTATCGGCCTGCGGCACCAGCGATAGCTCTAATGAGTCAACCGCAACAGACCAGATCAAAATCGTGGCCGCCTTCTACCCACTGCAGTATGCGGCTGAAGCAGTGGGAAGCACCTACGTCAGTGTCACCAACTTGACTTCTCCGGGCGTCGAACCCCACGACCTTGAACTTAGCCCCGCCCAGATTACCGAAATTGCCGATGCTGATTTGGTGCTCTACCTAAAAGGTTTCCAACCGAGTGTTGATGAAGCAGTGGCGCAGCAGGCCGCAGACCATGCCATTGACATCAGCGCGGGAATTGATCGCCTCACCATGGACCCGGATGCAGCTGAGCTAGCCGGCGAACTAGACCCGCACATTTGGCTTGATCCGGCAAACATCACCAAAATCGCAAACTCGATTAGCGACCACTTGGGCCGGATAAACACCTCTGCGGCACCAACTTTTACGGCGAACACCAAATCACTGGCGGCAGAAATGGCCGATCTGCGCGGTGAGTTCACCAGCGGGCTCGCAAACTGCGCATCTCGGACTTTGGTTACCAGCCATGACGCTTTCGCCTATCTCGCAAAAGCTTTCGGTCTCACCCAGGTTGGTATCTCGGGTCTATCTCCAGAGGCCGAGCCCAGCCCGGCGCGCTTGGCTGAGGTTGCCGACCTCGTGACCACAGAAGGCATCACCACCATTTATTACGAAACACTTGTCAGCCCGAAGGTGGCTGAAACCTTGGCGAGTGAAACTGGTACGACCGCGACCGTCTTGGATCCGCTAGAAGGGCTGGCGCCTGGGTCAATTGAGTCCTACCCTGATGTCATGCGCAGCAATCTTGCAGCACTAATAGCCGGGCAAAGGTGTGAATGAGTGTTATTGACGTTGAGCGCGCCTGCGTCGAATTCGACGGTGACCATGTTTTGGAAAACATCGACCTTCGCATTGAAGCCGGCGAATTCGTCGCACTCCTTGGCCCAAATGGCAGCGGTAAATCCACACTTGTCCGCGCCATCTTAGGTTTGCAGCCACTAGAACATGGGCGGGTGCGGCTCTTTGATGAGCCGTTGGGCCGCTTTAGTGACTGGTCACGAATTGCCCTTGTCCCTCAGCGCCTGCCCGGCACCAACAGTATTCCGGTTTCCGTGTGGGAGACAGTTATCTCTGGGCGCATCACGCCGCGGTCCCGCTTTAGACGAGTGGGAAAAGAGGCCAAAGTAACGGCCCAACTAGCACTAACCGAAGTCGGCCTTTGGCCGCGGCGCAATGACCGCCTCGACACTCTGTCAGGGGGCCAACAACGCCGGGTACTAATTGCCAGAGCACTTGCCACCAGCGCTGACTTACTCGTAATGGACGAACCTACTGCCGGTATTGATGCGGAAAACCTGACACACCTGGTTCACCTGCTAGGTGAACTTCACAAGCAGGGTGTCACCGTGCTAGTGGTAACACATGAACTGACCGACATCGAACATCTAGTAACGCGTGCAATTGTGCTGGGCGAAGACCGTACCGGCACTATTAGATATGACGGTCCACCACCGGTACCGGCCTCTTTCGCTGATGCCGTTCACCATCACGACGATCACCCGCACCACCAAAGCACCGCACCCACCGGTCTGACGCCCAGATGAACCTCTTCGCCTACGACTTCATGCAGCGTGCACTTATCGCCGCAGTACTAGTTGGACTTATCGCCCCACTAATAGGTGTGTTCTTGGTGCAACGACGGCTTTCACTACTTGGTGACGGTATGGGCCACGTGGCACTGACCGGTGTCGGTTTAGCTTTCTTGCTGGGTACCGCTCCGGTGCCCACCGCCATGGTTACCGCGGTAATCGGCGCGTTCCTCATTGAGTTCATCAGATACCGAAGTCGTACGGCGGGCGATGTAGCTCTGGCCCTGCTGTTCTATGGTGGCATCGCCGGAGGGGTGCTCTTCGCCTCACTAGCACCGGGTAAGGCCGCATCCTCACTTAACGCCTACCTATTTGGCTCACTAACGACAGTTGCAGGCGCAGATCTAATAGCCCTTGTTGCACTTTGTGTTGCCGTGCTGATCGTGTTGGCCATCTTTGGGCGCGAACTATTTGCCGTGAGCCTCGATACCGAAATTGCCCAAGTTCAGGGCATCAAGGTGCGCGCCATGAGTACCTTGATGGCCGTATTGGCCGCCGTGGTTGTCGTGGTCGGAATGCGCGTTGTCGGTCTGCTGCTAGTAAGTGCCATCATGATCGTTCCAGTGGCCGCGGCTCAGCAAATCACCAGATCGTTTATCTCAACCGCCACCTTGGCAGTTGCGTTGGGTGTCTTTGCCTCCGTTGCCGGGCTAACCACCTCCTTTTATGTTGAAGTACCACCCGGCCCAACCATCGTCCTGGTTGCGCTCGGCACCTTTGCCATCCTCGCGCTGCTGGCCGTACCAATTCGAAAGCGTCGAAGGGTACTTACATGACGCCAAGCGCGAAACCAATAGTCCAGCGGCAAACTCGCCAACGCACAGCTGTAAGTGAACTCCTTGACGGCCTTGAAGAGTTTAAGTCCGCACAGGAACTACATGACATCCTTCGTCATCGCGGTGAACCAATTGGCCTGACAACGGTTTACCGGTCGCTGCAGACTCTCGCTGAATCCGGCGAGGTCGATTGCTTGGTTGCTGACGACGGTGAAACTAGATATCGCAAATGTGGGGCTGCCCATCATCATCATCTCGTCTGCCGCCAGTGTGGTGCCACCGTCGAGATAGCCGGACCAGCGGTAGAGAAGTGGGCCGACGCCATGGCCGCTGAGCATGGCTACACCGCGGTGAGCCATACCCTAGAAATTTTCGGGCTGTGCCAAAGCTGCACGCAATCTGACTCCTGATCTTGCCTGTATGGGCGGTTCGGTAGCTTTCAATCGAGGTCAACAACGCGGTCAGCATTTGGCACAGCTCCACCGTATCGCCGATCACGCGAGGCATATATCTCACATGCTTGCCAGAAGTGACGGCGGTCAAAATCCGGCCATAAAGTGTCTAGAAATACCATCTCGGCGTAAGCGGACTGCCAGAGCAGGAAGTTACTAGTGCGCTGCTCCCCTGATGACCGCACGAATAAATCGACATCGGGCATGTCGGGCTCATCTAAGTACCGGTGAAACATTCGCTCATTGATTTTCGCCGGGTCCAATCGACCAGCCTTAACTTCTTTTGCAATTGCGGCTGCCGCATCTGCTATCTCGGCTCGCCCTCCGTAATTTACACACATCGTCAAAGTGAGCTTGGTGTTCTTCGCGGTTAACAGCTCCGCCGTCTCAAGTTCATTAATTACACTTCGCCAAAGTTTTGGACGACGCCCAGACCAACGCACCCGCACACCAAGGTCATGCATCTCATCGCGGCGGCGCCGAATCACATCGCGGTTGAATCCCATCAAGAACTTAACTTCATCCGGGGATCGTTTCCAGTTCTCGGTCGAAAAGGCGTATGCCGAAAGCCACCTGACACCTAGTTCAAGGGCACCTTCAACACAATCGAATAAACTTGCTTCACCGGCTTCATGCCCTGCGGTGCGGGGCAATCCTCGCTCTTTAGCCCAGCGGCCGTTGCCGTCCATCACTATTGCCACATGACGCGGAATAAACTCCGAGGGGATTTTCGGCGCACTAGCCCCGCTGGGGTGCGGGGTCGGCTGCTTTGGAGTGGGCTGCCGAGTCATGCCCCCATCCAAACATGATCGACGGAAATCGTCCGATCAACCAGCGGAAGGGAGCGAAGACCGCGCTCAAGGTGCCACTGCAAGAAGGCAGCGATTAACCCGCTAGCCTCGCGCCGATGTCGCTGCTCACTTGAGTCAGCCACCGACCAATCACCACTTAGTAATGCACCAAGAAGCTCGACGGTTGCTGAGGCGGGCGACGCAGAGCCAGGCGGGCGGCAATCGGTGCAAACCATGCCACCGGATTGCACTGAAAATGCCCGGTGCGGGCCGGGTGCACTACATCTGGCGCAGAGCTCAAAGGATGGTGACCAGCCGGCCACTGCAAGTGACCTCAACAGGTAGGAGTCGAGGATTAAACCGCCGTCATGTTCACCCGCGGTCAAAGACCTCAGTCCTGAGACTAGGAGCGCATACTGCTGCACCGCCGGCTCGCGCTCTTCAACGGTTAGGCGCTCAGCGGTCTCGAGCATCGCGGTGCCCGAAGTCCAGCGGCTGTAATCAGCGGAGAGCACCGCTCCATAGGCGGCAAGTGATTCAACCTGTGAAACCGTATCGAGAGACCTACCTTCGTATAG
>JBIIOU010000170.1:0-4677 GCA_044336815.1 Candidatus Nanopelagicales bacterium
GGCCTCAGATCGATGTTCTGGGTTGAACACTTCATGGTCAACTCCGCGGCCCCATAACATAGGTTGTTTGATTCCGAGGCCCTGTAAGTAGTTTTGGGCCGATGTGGAAGGGGCCAAGTTTATGGTTGCACTTGAGTGAATGCGGCGCACGATGCCATCGGCGATAAATGACATTGATGACAGCCCATAGTGACGTGCATACCCAGCCACGTCAGTTTGAAATACCGCGACGGTTGGGATGTCCAGAATTCGGCAGGCCTGCAGAACGCGCGATCCGAGCACGAAGGGTGAAGCCAAATGCACCAGCGTGGGCTGAAATTTCTCCAAGGTGGCGATGATGGAAGAAGTGGTTGTCATGGATATGTCGAAGTCGTGGACACCGGGGAGGTTAACGGAACGCACGCGGTGCACCGGGGTACCGTGGAAATCATTTCCCGGATACAACCCGGGGGCGATGATTTCGGCTGGAATACCCTCTGATTTAAGGTGCTTGACCACATGAGCAACGGAGTTGCTGACACCGTTGACGCGAGGAAAGAACGACTCTGCCGCTATGGCTACCCGCATAGATGAAGTAAGACTTGTCAATCGGTCACCGATCAATCATGTAGTTGTCGTGTCCGCAAATTTCGAGTGAACAGTGTGCTTTCTGAGTGTTAGGCCGGTGTCACCGCGTCGAGTGAAGTAATGATTGGGGCATGGCAATGGCGGCTTTATTTGATCTGGACAACACGCTCGTACGTGGATCCTCGCTGTACCACCTAGCCTGCGATCTGGTCCGTAAGAAAGTTATCCCGCGAAGGGAGGTCATGCGCTTTGCGCGGCAGGAGATGTCTTTTATCGTGCGCCGTGCAGAGCCAGAAGGTGTTTCGACTTCCGCGGCCGCCCGAGCACTTGCCCTAGTGGCAGGGCGTAGCGAAGATGCGATGCTCGCGGTGACGAGTGAATTTGTACGCAAGAAGCTGCCATCGATTCTCGTGCCTGATGTCTTGGATGAGCTTCGCCGTTTTCAGCTTCATGGGATTGCGACATGGTTAGTTACCGCAAGCCCGATAGAGCTTGCCTCGGCGATAGCGGGGGAGCTTGGTATGTCGGGAGCCATCGGCACGGTTTCTGAAGTGCGGGATGGCCACTACACCGGCAATTTGGTCGGCGCAATCGCCCACGGGCCCGGCAAAGTTAAATTGGTGATCGAGCAGGCCGCGATCCACGGCTTGGAGTTAGAGATGTCGTGGGCCTACTCGGACTCGATCAATGATCTACCACTGCTAGCGAGTGTCGGGATGCCCGTTGTGGTTAACCCAAATACCCAGCTTTTGAACATTGCTAAAAAGAATGGTTGGGGTGTCATGGAGACCGCCCGACGCGGTGCGCCGGCTAAGCGAATCGCCTGGCAGGATCCAAGGGTGGCCTTCCCCACATCTGCTTAGGTTCAGCGGTTCAGGCCGTCGACAACCGGTGCCTGAAACGCAACGACCACAGCTAGATGTTCGATCACTCCGGTGGGCTACCGGGTGCTTCTTTTGTGCTAGCGCCTGCTGGCACTAAAACGTTGCTACTTCGCTTATTACCCTCAAGGTCTAGATCTGGAAGGATTTTGTCTAGGAATTTGGGCAGTTGCCAGGTGCGCTCGCCGAATAAGGTGAGCATCGCGGGCGCAAGCAGCAGGACAAGTAGTGCGGCGAGTGCCACCGCAACAGACAGGCCAACTCCGAATTGTTTAATGATCGGATCATCAATGAGGATAAAGCTGCCAAAGACGGCGATCATGATCAAGGCGGCGGCTGAAATAATTTTCGCACTGGAAGCTAGCCCAGAACGCACCGCATCCTTGTGCGCCATGCCCTTGCCGTGTAGGCCCTGTACGTGGCTAATGAAGAAAACCTCGTAGTCCATTGACAGTCCAAAAAGCGCCGCGAACATCATCAATGGCACAAAGCTTGCGATAGGCACGGTGCCGTACGGAGAAGACAGGCCAATTAGTTCTAGGCCCCAACCCCATTGGAACACCGCTGTTACCACACCAAATGCGGCTGCCGCTGAGAGCAGGTTTGTTATTGCCGCTTGCACCGGGATCAGCAAAGACCTGAATGCAATAAGGAGAAGTAAGAAGCTAAGCCCGATAACGGTGAGTATCACTAAGGGGAGCTTTTCGGTGATAACCGTCGCTAGATCGACGTTGTTAGCGGTATTACCGCCGACATCAGCTTGCATCCCTGGGCTCAGGGCGGGTGGGATGACTTCACTTCGAAGTTCCTCGACCAATTGCGCGGTAGCAGGATCGGCCGGCCGGGTGGTGGCAATTACGCTAATTACGACGGCGGTACCTGCGTCATTGACCATCGGCGGAATAACCCGTTGGACGCCACTTGGTGTTGCTAGTGCGTCTTGGAGTTTCACAATCCGCGGGTCGGTGGCTCGAGAATCACCACCAGCAGTTGTTACCTGAGCCGTCAGGTCATCTTGGAGGTCCAAGGCGTCCTGCTGCTCTTGCTCGGCTGCGGTCTGCTGGGAGGTCAGGTCATCGGCCTGGGCCTGCAGTTGATCCCCTTGTGTCTGCAGGTCATCGGCCTGGGCCTGTAGTGAATCGGCTTGGGCTTGCAGGTCTGCACCCTGGGCGGTTAGGTCATCGGCCTGGGCCTGCAGTTCGTTGCCCTGCTTGGTTAGTGCATCGGCCTGCGTTTGTAGGTCGGCCTGTTGCGATTCAAGATCGGCCTTCTCCTTATTTAATTCATCCTCCTGTGCTTCTAAGTCTGCCTCTTGTTTTGCGAGATCATTTGCCTGCGCGGTAAGGGAGGCCTGGGTCTGCTGCAAGGCTGCAAGATTGGCGCTGGCTGTTGCCGGATCGGCGCCACTTTGTGCTTGGGCGGCAGCCTGCTGTTGCGCGGCTTGTTGTTGCGCAGTCAGGGAGTCGGCCTGCTTTTGCAAATCAGCGGCCTGCTTAGTTAATGAGTCAGCCTGCTTTTGAAGATCATCAGCCTGCTTCGAGAGGGCCGCGCCTTGGGTTTGGAGATCGGCCTGCTGCTTCTCAAGCGCAGTCTTTTGGACGTTCAAGGCATCAACTTGGGTTTGGAGGTCGGCCTGTTCTTGTTCCAGTGTTGCCGCCTGGGCGTTGAGGTCATCTTCTTGGGACTGCAGATCATCCTGCTGCGCCGTAAGTGAATCGGCCTGGTCGGTGAGTGTTTGCTGGGTTGACTCAAGTTCAGTTTGCATTGCAGTCGCTTGGTCATATTTGGCGGTGTATTCAGAGCTTGGTTTCGCCGGAGGATCCATTAGGACTGAAACAACGAGTGCGCCGTTGTAGCCGGGGCCAAAACCGGCTGAAATTAGATCGAAGGCTTCGCGTTGGGTAGTGCTAGTTGAACTTACTCCGGTATCGGATTGACCTAGGGTCAAGGTGAACAGCGGAATTATCAACGGCACCATGATTACCAGGGCGACGGCGCATGAAATTGCTGGGTGCCTGACCACCATCGCTGCCCATCGTGCCCAAAAAGTTGCGTCTGGTTCTTTGGCGCGCGGCTGCATAAAGGCCGGGAGGGCCAGCCGATCGACCCCGCGGCCAAGAATGGCCAGCATCGCCGGTAAGAGAGTTAGTGATGCGAGTACTGCGGTGAACACTGCTACCGCACATGCGTATCCGAGTGAAGTAACAAACGGAATCTGGGCAACAGCAAGGGCGAGCAGGGCGACTATGACGGTGCCTCCCGCAAACACGATGGCTCCGCCACTGGTTGCGACAGCTTCGGCTATCGAGTCCTTGATGGCCATCTGCTGTTGTCGCACTTGTGCTCGGTGTTTTGTCACAAGGAATAGGGCGTAGTCAATACCGACACCCAAGCCGATCATGGTGGCAAGAGTTGGCCCGATGGTCGGGATATCAATCAGGTGGCCAATGAGACCGATGGTTGCAACCCCAATGGCGAGTCCAAAGACCGCTGTCAGGATCGGAAGGCCCATGGCGACGAGCGACCCGAAAGTAAAAGCCATAATCAACATTGCGGTCAGCAGGCCAATTACTTCACTCGATTCGGTGGACTGCTTTGAAAGAGCGGCACCAACCGGGCCACCGACAGCAACTTCCATTCCGATCGAATTGGCGGGTTTCGTTGCGGCATCAAAAACAACCTGTGCAGTGGCCTCATCGAGTTGTCCGCTATCGATGTCGAGCAGCACCGGGATGAAAGCGTAAGTTCCATCGTCACTGACCAAGCCGGAGGCTTCGTTAGCGAAGGGATCGGTGACTGAGGCAACATGGGGCACATTAACTAGCGCGTTGTAAGTGTCGGTTACGGCTTGTTGCTGGGCTCCACCATCGTCGAGTCGGCCGGTTGTTGTATGAAAGACCACCTGGCTGCTGCCATTTTGCTGGGGCGGGAAGTATTGCTCAAGTACGTCGTAGGCGACCTGGCTGTCAGCACCCGGCAGGGTCAAGTTGTTATTGGTGACCGCACCCACCTGACCAACCACGAGGGTGATGCCAACCGCTGCGACTATCCACAGGCCAACTACTAACCAGCGCAAACGCACACAGGCGGCTCCGAGTCCATGTAACAGTTTGCCGAGCACGGAGCCTCCGATGGGGTGCGGTTGAGGTTGGCTAGATGAGCGCTGACGACAGATTACTGGACCAATGGGCATCCCGCCGTGAATGGGGCAAAGGCCTAAGGTTCGGCT
>JBIIOU010000025.1:0-18102 GCA_044336815.1 Candidatus Nanopelagicales bacterium
CGCGATCAGATATCTTGACGTCAAGATAACTCTCGGAGGCCCAAGTGAGTAAAGACAGTTTCGGAGCAAAGCGAGTCCTTACCGTGGGCGGGCAGGACTACGAAATATTTGCCATCGATGCGGTTATCGGATCTGAGAAACTGCCCTACACCCACAAGGTCCTCCTCGAGAATCTCCTTCGCACCGAAGATGACGCCAATGTCACGGCCGAAACGATCCGAGCACTTGGTGCATGGGATCAAAGTGCTGAACCAAACCAGGAAATCTCTTTCACGCCGGCGCGCGTGATCATGCAAGATTTCACCGGAGTGCCGGTGGTAGTTGACCTCGCGACAATGCGAGAGGCGGTTGCTGAGCTTGGGGGCGATCCTTCGCGCATTGAGCCACTCGCTCCCGCAGAAATGGTAATCGACCACTCCGTAATTGCTGATTTCTTTGCGGCTCCAGACGCCGAGTCACGCAACGTTGCACTTGAATATGAACGCAATCGCGAGCGGTACCAGTTTTTGCGTTGGGGTCAAAGTGCGTTCGAGGAGTTCAAGGTGGTGCCACCGGGTACCGGCATCGTGCATCAGGTGAACATCGAGTATTTGGCCCATGTCGTAATGGCCCGAGGTGGCCAAGCGTATCCGGATACCGTCGTCGGCACGGATTCACACACCACGATGGTCAATGGGCTGGGAGTTCTCGGCTGGGGTGTAGGTGGCATTGAGGCGGAAGCCGCAATGCTGGGCCAGCCGGTATCAATGTTGATCCCACGTGTCGTTGGTTTCAAATTGCGCGGTGAGCTCCCGCAAGGTGCCACAGCCACCGATCTTGTTTTGACAATTACTCAGATGCTGCGAGTCCACGGGGTGGTCGGCAAGTTCGTTGAGTTCTTTGGCGAGGGAGTTGGCGCAGTTCCCCTTTCGAATCGCGCAACCATCGGAAATATGAGCCCCGAGTACGGCAGCACTGTTGCGATTTTCCCGATTGATGAAATGACTATGGAGTACCTGCGCCTAACCGGGCGCAGTGCGCAGCAATGTGCGCTAGTTGCCGCGTACGCGAAAGCTCAAGGGATGTGGCACGACCCCAATTTTGAACCTAATTACTCTGAATTCATTGAGTTGGATTTGGCAACCGTCGTCCCGAGCTTAGCTGGGCCAAAGCGTCCGCAAGACCGTGTTCCGCTCGTCGACGCTAAAGCCATGTTTGGTGCGGCCTTGACTGACTACACGAAGACCCCTGAAACTAAGGTCGACTTATCTCTGGCCGGCGAATCGGTAGTTATGGGACATGGCGCGGTGGTCATAGCCGCGATAACGTCGTGCACGAATACATCGAATCCCTCGGTGATGATCGCGGCTGGTTTACTCGCAAAGAATGCTGTCGAACGCGGCTTGCAAAGCAAGCCTTGGGTTAAAACCACATTGGCACCTGGCTCAAAGGTCGTAACCGACTACTACGATAAAGCCGGTCTGACTCCGTATCTAGATAAATTGGGCTTCGGAACCGTTGGTTATGGCTGCACTACTTGTATCGGCAACTCAGGCCCATTGATACCTGCAGTCAGCACTGCAATCAATGACAATGATCTCGCGGTTACCGCGGTGCTAAGCGGGAACCGCAATTTTGAGGGTCGGATCAGTCCAGAAGTGAAGATGAATTACTTAGCTTCACCGCCCTTGGTGGTCGCTTATGCAATCGCTGGCACCATGGATATTGACATTCAAAATGATGTCTTAGGCCTCGATTCAGCGGGTGAGCCGGTCTACCTTGCAGATATCTGGCCAAGTGCCAGCGAGGTACAGCGCGTGGTAGACGACTCAATCGATGCGCAGATGTTCGCAAACCGCTATTCGAATGTATTTACCGGCGACGAGAATTGGCGCTCACTCGCTACCCCAAGTGGTGAAACTTTCCAATGGGATCCGGCAAGTACTTATGTGCGCAAGCCTCCATATTTTGACGGAATGCAACGGGAGCCAAGCCCGGTGGTTGATATCACGGGTGCACGCGTTCTCTTGAAGCTTGGGGACTCGGTTACCACTGATCACATCTCACCGGCTGGCTCAATTAAGCCTGACAGTCCCGCCGGTATTTATCTAGCTGAGAATGGCGTTCAACGGACTGATTTCAACTCCTATGGATCTCGACGCGGAAACCATGAAGTCATGATTCGGGGCACCTTCGCGAATATCAGGTTGCGTAACCTGTTATTGAAAGATGTTGAAGGTGGGTTCACCATTGATTTCACAAATGCTGATGACCAGATCGTCCCGATTTATGACGCGGCGATGGCGTACGCGCGTCATGGCACCCCGCTGGTTATTTTGGCGGGTAAGGAATATGGATCAGGATCGAGCCGTGACTGGGCGGCTAAGGGGACGTCTCTACTAGGTGTTCGCGTCGTTATCGCTGAATCCTATGAGCGCATCCATCGATCGAATTTAATCGGAATGGGCGTTTTGCCATTGCAGTTTTCCCCGGGGGTGAGCGCCTCAAGTCTTGGTCTGCAGGGGGATGAGGTTTTCACTGTTCGCGGTATCGCCGAACTCAATTCGGGCCGCACGCCGGATCAAGTCGCGGTTGCAGCGGTCGCTGCGGATGGACGTACGATCGAATTCTCGGCCTTGGTGCGAATCGATACCCCGGGTGAGGCGGACTATTACCGTCACGGCGGCATTTTGCAGTACGTACTACGCTCACTGCTGTGATCGATCAGGGGCGTACGCCACCTGGTTGGCCCCGAGAATTGGCTTCCCCGGGCACAAGTGAATTCGCTGATCGGGTGGTGCCTTGGTTACTCGACCAAGGCCCCCCAGACCTTCGAACCTCGGTTTTGCGAACCCTGCCGCTGGCTTTAGTTCGCTACCTCATTCACTACGCCGAAGGCGGGCTTAACGGCGCCAGGAAGGCTTACGGACAGGCGCGGGTGGAGTTAAGCCCACGGCTGACCCCAGCTGAGTTGGCAACCGCGCAACAAGGATTTGAGGCGGCGGGTGCCCGTTTTTTGCAGTTGCGGCGGGAACTCGCCTTGGTCGAGGCAGCGCTGCTGGGGCTGGCGGTCACGGACCCGCCGGCAGCGCGCGGGTGAAAATCGGCTGAGCAACGTAGACTGGTGAGGTTGGATAGTTGTCCGAGGTATTTAATGATTGAGGTACGAGTTGAGTCTGCTACAGGGCATTCGCGATCCCCGAGACCTTCGGGCCCTTGCCCCTGAGCAACTTCCCGAGTTGGCGGCTGAAATTCGTGCTTTCTTAGTCCAGAAAGTCTCGGCCACCGGCGGGCACCTGGGCCCAAATCTAGGCGTAGTTGAGTTAACGATGGCATTGCATCGGGTATTCAACTCTCCTCTTGACGCCATCATGTGGGATACCGGCCACCAGTCTTATGTGCACAAAATTCTCACTGGGCGCGCAGCCGGGTTCGACAATTTGCGCCAGCGCGGGGGGCTCTCCGGTTATCCCAGTCGCGCTGAGAGTGGGCATGACGTAATCGAGAATTCACATGCTTCCACAGTTTTGTCTTATGCCGATGGGCTGGCCAAAGCCTGGCAACAGCGCGGGCTCCTCGGGCAACAACATGTGGTCGCGGTTATCGGCGACGGCGCACTCACCGGTGGCATGGCCTGGGAGGCACTGAACAACATTGCCGCCGGGGAGCGTCAAGTCGTCATCGTGGTTAACGATAATGAGCGTTCGTACTCACCGACTATTGGTGGGTTGGCCCAACACCTTTCGACACTACGAACAGCGCGCGGGTACGAGAGATTCATGTCGTGGGGCAAGCGCACCTTGCATCGCACTCCGGTCGTTGGCGGCTCGATATTTGGCGCATTGCATGGAATGAAGAAAGGCATCAAGGACGTTGTCGCTCCGCAGGGGATGTTCGAAGATCTAGGTCTTAAGTACATCGGCCCAATTGACGGGCACAATCATGGCGAGATGGAGTTCGCCCTTGCGCGGGCGAAAGTATTTGATGGGCCGGTAATTGTGCACGCGATTACCCAAAAGGGCCGAGGGTACGGCCCAGCTGAGCGCGATGACGTCGATCGCTTCCATGGGGTCGGGGTATTCGACCCTGACACGGGAGAACCCTTGACCGCCGGAGGTCCGACCTGGACCGGCGTATTCGGTGACGAGATCGTGCGCATCGGCCACGAACGCCCAGATGTGGTTGCCATTACCGCTGCAATGCTTGGTCCAACGGGCCTTGATCGATTCGCGGCGGCCTACCCAACTCGGATTTACGACGTTGGTATTGCTGAGCAGCATGCCGCCGCGAGCGCGGCTGGCCTAGCTTATGGCGGCCTACACCCGGTGGTGGCGCTGTACGCAACTTTCCTAAACCGTGCCTTCGATCAGGTTTTGATGGACTGTGCTTTGCACAAGGCTGGGGTAACTTTCGTACTCGATCGTGCAGGAGTGACCGGCGACGATGGAGCAAGTCACAACGGCATGTGGGATATGGCGATGTTGCAGGTGGTGCCCGGGCTCCGCATAGCTGCCCCACGCGATGAATCAACTTTGCGAACGGCGCTGCGCGAAGCTGTGTTAGTCGATGATGCTCCAACCGTTATTCGTTTCCCGAAGGGTGCACTGGCGGCTTCGTCGCCCGCATTACGCATCATCTCTGACCTCGACGTAATCGCTGAGTCTGGTGACCCAGAGGTGCTAATTGTGAGCGTAGGTGCAATTGCAACTTTGACGATTGAAGTTGCCGAACGACTCCGGGCGCAGGGGATTGGGGTATTGGTCGTTGATCCGCGTTGGGTGAAACCCTGCTCACCAGCAATCGTGGGGTTGGCGCGCGCGGCGAAATTGGTTGTCACCGTCGAGGATGGCATAAGAGATGGTGGTGTGGGTTCTTCAATTAGCCAGTTGTTGCGCGATCACGACCTTGATGTGAGCGTACGAAATTTTGGGATCCCAACTGAATTCCTCGAGCAGGGTAAACGAGCCCAAATTATGACCGAGATCGGCTTGACGGCACAAGATATTTCACGGCGAATTGTCGAGACAGTGGCGCACCGCACCCACGAAGAGTCCGACAAAAGCGAATCTGGTTCAGTAGCGAGTTGATTTCTCCGTTAAGTCGCGAATGTCTTACCGTTGACCTCTTTTGAGATACCGGTGCGGTCTAGGTAGGGGGTCAACCCACCGAGCCAAAACGGCCACCCGGCGCCAACGAGCATGCACAAGTCAACATCTTCGGCCGCAGCCACCACACCTTCGTCTAGCATCAATTTGACCTCCTGGGCCAAGGCCGTAAGTGCCCTGGTGCGCACCTGCTCAGCGCTGAGGTGAACGGATCCTTGTTCATAAAGGGCCGCTACATCTGGGTCTACCGAGGGCTTTCCGTTGGCATCCCAAACATAGATGCTGCTCTTGCCGGCGGCTACCAAGCGGCGAAGATTTTCGGAGACGTAGAAGCGATCAGGGAACTCCGCATGCATTGTTTCCGAGACGTGGAAGGCAACCGCCGGACCAACTAGTTGTAGCAGCACAAATGGCGATAGTGGTAGGCCAAGTGGGTCTAGGGCAGAGTCAGCAACCGCAAAGTCGGTACCCTCATCGACAGCGCGCGTCACCTCACCAAGAAATCTAGTGAGGAGCCGGTTCACTACAAACGCGGGCGCATCCTTGACAAGCACGCAGGATTTTTTCAGCACCTTTCCGACCGCGAATGCCGTGGCCAAGGTGGCATCGTCGGTCTTCGTTCCACGAGCGATTTCAAGAAGTGGCATCACGGAAACTGGATTGAAGAAATGGAATCCCACGACTCGTTCAGGGTGCTTCAAATTCTGGGCCATCATAGAAATTGAAAGTGACGAGGTATTCGTTGCCAGAATGCAGGTATCAGATACGACCGCTTCCACCTCGGCGAACACTTGCTGTTTGATTTCAAGATTCTCAAAAACCGCCTCAATAACAAAATCTGCATCAGCAAAATCTGATTTGGAGGTGCTGCCCGTTACAAGGGCTTTCAACCGGTTACCCTTGTCGGGAGACAGCCGGCCTTTGGCGACCATGGCATCGACTTCACCGTGCACGTACGCCAAACCCTTTTCTACACGAGCCCCATCTAGATCGGTTATCACTACGGGTACCTCAAGGCGCCTGATGAATAGCAGCGCCAACTGACTTGCCATAAGCCCAGCACCTACGACGCCAACTTTTGTTACCGGCCGGGCAAGTGATTTATCGGGTACTCCGACCGGCTTACGGGCCCTTTTGTTTACGAGATTGAAGGAATACAGGCTGGCCCGCAGATCAGCGCCCATCATTAAAGCCGATAGTGCATCGTCTTCAGCGGAGAAACCCTCATCACGCGTTCGATATTTTGCACCTGCAATAAGGTCACAAGCCACATACGGGGCGGGGGTGGCTCCGTGCAATCTGGTTTCTAATCCCGCACGCACCGCGTTAACTACGTCATCCCAGCCGTCGCGATCTGGTTCGGGTCGCTCCACCTGAACTTCGCCGAGAAGCACCTTGGCGGTCCACCGCATTGACTGCTCGAGAAAATCAGCAGGCTCGAATGCGGCATCTGCTATCCCGAATTTCATTAAATCCTTGGGGTTCATTTGTTTGTTTTGGGCCATCGAATTCGAGATGATCACCCGAAGGGCATTCGCCGGACCGATTAGATTCGGCAGCAGCCAGGTGCCGCCCCAGCCTGGGATCAGGCCGAGGAAAACTTCGGGCAGTGCCAACCCAGCAGCCCCGGTAGACACGGTTCGGTAGGTGCAATGCAGTGCTACTTCAAGGCCACCACCCATTGCTGCACCATTAATGTACGCAAATGAAGGTACCGTCAACTCACCAAAGCGCCGAAAGACCCGGTGCCCCAGTTCAGTGATAGCGCGGGCGGTCTCGAGGCTATCGATGAGATCCGCGCCGCTCAGGTCGGCGCCTACCGCAAAAATAAATGGCTTACCGGTCAGGGCCACCGCGGCAATGTTTTGGTTTAGCGAGATTTCATCTAATGCGGCATCCAAAGAAGCCAGGCCGCGCGGGCCAAATGTTGACGGGCGAGTGTGGTCATGGTCGTTATCAAGGGTGATGAGGGCGAGCTTGCCGGCACCCAGCGGCAATTCGAGTATGCGCAATTTTGCGTGGGTTACTACCTCGTCTACGAAAACGGAGGAGATTTTCGTTACCGCACTTTCGTTACTCACGCCGGGCTCCCTTGGCTGCTCATATTCTCCCAAATTATGGTTCCGCCCATCCCAAGACCGATACACATCGTGGTGATGCCGTAACGGGCCGACGGGGTGTTTTCGAAATCTTTAGCCAGATAGCTCATCAGGCGGATGCCGCTGGCGGCTAGAGGATGGCCGACCGAGATAGCGCCACCGAGAGGATTGACTCGCGGATCGTCGTCGGCGATCTGGAAGTGATCCAAGAACGCGAGTACCTGGACCGCGAATGCCTCGTTAATTTCGAAGATGTCGATATCGGAGATCGTTAAACCTGCACGGTCAAGTGCCTTTTGGGTACTCGGTACCGGGCCGACTCCCATCACCTCTGGCTCCACCCCGGCAAAAGCAAAGCCGACCATGCGCATCTTCTTATTTAGGCCGAGTTCATCGGCGGTGGCTTCACTTGCTAGTAGGCAAGCCGTCGCTCCGTCGGTTAGCCCGGAACTGTTGCCGGCCGTAACGCGTCCGTGGGAGCGGAATGGTGTCTTAAGGGTGGAAAGGCCTTCGATCGTGGTACCCGGGCGCGGGCATTCGTCAACACTTACCAAATCCCAGCCTAAGCCCGCATTTTGCACCGCCACGGGAACTATCTCGGGTTGTAATAAATTGCTTTCATAAGCCTTCGCTGTTTTTTCTTGGGAGGCTAGTGCGAACGCATCGGCTCGCGCGCGAGTTAGCTGACTAAAACGGTCATGCAGATTCTCAGCGGTCTTTCCCATTTGCAGCGCCTCAGGGTCAACCAGCCGCTCGGCCAAAAATCTTGGATTTGGGTCGACACCTTCACCCATTGGGTGTCGACCCATGTGCTCGACGCCACCTGCGAGAGCGACGTCATAGGCCCCAGACATGATGGCCGTCGATAAAGTGGTGACCGCGGTAAGTGCACCAGCGCACATCCGATCAATCGAATAACCGGGCACTGTTACCGGCAGGCCGGCCAAGATGGCGGCGGTGCGCCCCAGCGTTAGCCCTTGGTCGCCGATCTGCGTGGTAGCAGCGACCGCTACGTCATCAATGCGCGCCGGGGGCAGGTTCGGATTGCGCCGCAGTAATTCTCGGAAAGCTTTAACCACTAGGTCATCAGCTCGGGCTCCACCTAGTGCGCTACCAGCTTTACCGAAAGGGGTGCGGACTCCGTCGACATAGACAACTTCTTGGATTAGTTTCGAGCCTTGCCGGGTTGAACTCACGGGTACTCCTCGAGTCGGATAACTCGATATTACTCGTCAGTAACCTGCGGGGTCACTTTGGCGGCAAGGGCGCCCTGCAATGTTGATCCAACCAATTCGATCTGCCAAGGTCGGGCGCCTCCGGCTTGCAGCAGATCGGCCAGCAGCACCGGTGCTATCGGAGGGGTCCAGCAGACCCGCCGCACGAGTTCAGGGCTAAGGAGATTTTCAACGGGCACCTGCACCTGCTCGGAAATCTTCTTCAAACCCGCACGGGCCGCCTCTAGGCGGGCAAATGCTTCTGGGTCACGCTCCGCCCAGGCTCGAGGTGCTGGGGGTCCAGAACTTGGTAGCGAACCCATTGGCAATTCTGCTTCGGAGAGCGCTAAAGCTGCGCTAATCGCGGCCCACCAAGTTGCTCGGCGGCGGGTTTGACCACGACCGTTGAACTCCTTGATCTCACCGAGAGCATCGGAGGTGGCCGGCAATATCGTCGCGGCCGCGGCAATCGCAGCATCGGGCAGGATCCGCCCCGGTGCTATGTCCTCGCGCTGTGCGACAGTGTCACGGGCCACCCAAAGTGCCCGCACCACAGCAAGTGCCCTGGGTTTTCGAATTTTATTAATTCCAGAGGTTCGGCGCCATGGGTCTTCGCCGCGATCACGCGGGGTAAATGTCAGCAGCGCCTCAAATTCCTCGAGAGCCCAATAAAGTTTGCCGTCACGTTCAAGCTCGGCGTACATCACCTCGCGGAGCTCAGCCAATAACTCGACATCGAGAGCGGCATACAGCAACTGGGCCGAACTAAGCGGACGTAATGACCAATCCGCGGCACCGTGGCCCTTCTCCAAATACTCACCAAGTTCGCTGGCAACCAGGGGACCGAGACTGACGCGTTCACGGCCTAGAAGTCGGCCCGCTAGTTCAGTGTCGAAAAGTCTCGATGGGTGTAGGCCCACTTCGGCCAGGCAGGCCAGATCTTGCGTGGCCGCATGCAAGATCCATTCGACGCCTTCGGTGGCCGCCTGGATTACTGATAGATCCGGGAGTGAAATTGGATCAATAAGGGCGGTGCCCGCGCCCGCGCGGCGCAGCTGCACCAGATAAGCCCGCTGGCTGTATTTAAATCCCGAGGCGCGTTCTGCGTCTAATGCGAGGGGGCCGCTGCCCCCACGTAAACGATCCGCATAAGCCTTGAGTGCAACCACGTTGGTGATGACATCAGGTACAGGTTCACGAGGGGTGAAGGGGATAGGTAATGGAGCACCATCATCCGAGTCGGTTAGCTCAGGCTCATCACTAAGCGCCAAATCTCTCTTGGGCTCGATGGTGGTCAACCGCGTTTGCGTCTGCGGGGTGCAATTACCTGGGTAATGCCATTTGGCATCGGCATGAGGCCACCTGCGTGTGCCAAGAGCTCAATCCAAGCACCGACGTGACGATCCATCACGAACTCCACGGGCGAACCATCGGTAGCAATAGGAGTCCAAGATGCGCGAATTTCGACGAAACCATCAGTTGGGCGGTCAGACATCGACCCGAAGGACTGGCCCGAACTGCAAGTAATGGTGCCACCAGCCTGAGTGCATTCGGCCCCCGTCGCAGCCAGCGACTCGATTAGCCAACTCCACCCGACTTCATGCAGAAGTGGGTCACCGACGAGATCTTGTTCAAGGGCAGCCCGAACGAAGATCACGGCGCGGAAGGTGCCGTCCCATTCTTCAACCCCGTCTGGATCATGTAATAAAACGAAGCGACCAGAGGCGAGATCTTCGTCAGGGTCCGCGGACTCCACGGTCAAGGCCATGGCGCTGGGAGCCAATCGGGAGGGCGCGGGGGCTTCGTCAAGGCGGAATTCAGGACGCACCGGGCAAGCACGAACTCGAACCAAAGCCTCGGCGAAGGCGTCTCCTGTTGGGGGTACTGATCTCACTTCAGCAGGGTACGGGCAGGCCCCGCTGCCGGGCTGGCGTGGCGCGCCGAATTAGCGGGTATTTCAGGTCTGGTTTGCCGCGGGAAGCATTCGAAGCGAGATGGAATTAATGCAATAGCGTAGATCCGTCGGAGTGTCGTAGCCCTCACCTTCAAAAACGTGTCCGAGATGGCCGCCGCAGGAAGCGCAGCGGACCTCGGTACGGCTTCGACCGAGAGAGGCATCTTCGAGATACACCACAGAATCCTTGGCTAGGGGTTCGAAAAAACTCGGCCAGCCGCAGTGCGAGTCGAACTTTCCAGTGCTTCGAAACAACTCGGCGCCGCAGGCACGGCACGAGTAGACCCCTTCGGCCTTGCTGTCGGTGTACTCGCCAACAAATGGGGCTTCGGTGCCGGCCTCCCGTAAAACGTGGTACTCCTGCGGGGTCAATTCGGCTGCCCAATCAGCTTCTGGCTTCTGAACCGAGTACTGGGTGCCGTCTGGGCGGGCGGGGCCATCATTACGCGGGGTGGATGCGCTCATGCGCTCACTCTAGTTATCGGCATTGGCTCCGGGGCGGTCAACGTGCCGTTCCGACAGATCTCTGGTTTTACCGATTAGGGTGCGAATGTGAGCGACTTCCTTGACACCCGGACAACATGGCTAAGTGACGATGAGTTGGCAATTGCGCGCGGCCACCTTCCGGTGGTTTATGTCGATGCCGTACCGGTGCGAACCGATGCAAATGGCGAGGTCACCAAGGTGGGCCTGTTACTTAGGGGTATGCCGGATGGAAGCATTAGTCGAGCAATAGTTTCTGGTCGAGTGCTTTACGGCGAACGTATTCGCGACGCTTTAATCCGGCACCTTGAGAAGGACTTAGGGCCTATGGCGATGCCGCAGATACCCGCTGCGGCGCAACCGTTCACGGTTGTTGAATATTTCCCGGATCCAACAATCACCGGGTTTCACGATCCGCGGCAGCATTGCGTCGCCATGGCATTTGTCGTCCCAATTTTTGGTGACTGTGCACCTTCGCAGGATTCATTGGACCTGGTTTGGGTAAGTCCCGCGGAAGCAGGGTCCGATAATTTTCAAGCTGAAATGAGCGGCGGGCAAGGACGTTTAGTAAGAATGGCACTGGCCTACTGCGGGATGTTGCACTAGTCCTGAATCACTTCGTGCCAGGCAAGTACTTAGGTTGACACATCCAAGGCACGAGGGCTAGGAGTAGCAAAGAACGAGCAATCTGGGATACTCAAGTCATGACAACCTTTGTTGACAGTTTTTCGGAGCAGCGGCTGCTCTTGGATCTAGAGCCCGTTGTAGAAGTTGAGCTCAATCGTCACTTAAGTCAGGCAAAGGAATGGTTCCCACACGAGTACATCCCGTGGAGCCTCGGCGAGGACTTCGCAGGTCCACTCGAGGGCAAGGAGTGGACCCCGGAGGAGCAGCGTTTTAGTGACGTTGCCCGCACAAGTTTGATTGTTAATTTGCTCACCGAAGACAATCTGCCCAGCTATCACCGCGAAATCGCCACCTTTTTGGGTCTTGATGGTCCATGGGGTCATTGGGTCGGGCGCTGGACAGCCGAAGAAGGTCGACACGGTATTGCGATCCGCGATTACTTACTCGTTACAAGGTCAATTGACCCGATTGCTCTTGAGCGCGCGCGCATGGTTCACATGACCGAAGGCTTCAAAGCGATACACCCAGGCCTGCTCGCGGGGCTGTCGTATGTATCTTTCCAAGAACTTGCTACACGGGTATCGCACCGTAATACCGGCATCGCAACTGGAGATCCAATCGCCGAGCAACTCCTTGCGCGGATTGCGCTCGATGAGAACCTTCACATGATCTTCTACCGTAACTTAATGGAAGCCGCATTCGAGCTGACTCCTGATGCCACGATGCGCGCGGTCACCGCAAGTGTTCGGGATTTCGCGATGCCCGGCAACGGGATCGAAGGGTTCACCCGCAAGGCAGTTGAAATTGCGGTGGCCGGTATTTATGATCTGCGCCAACATAAGGACGAGGTGCTAATGCCGGTGCTTCGTAAGTGGCGGGTTTTTGAGCGGGCTGATTTCGGCGCCGAAGGTGAGCAGGCCCGCATTGAGCTCTCAGTTCTACTAGAAGACATGGAAGTTGCGGCAGACCGTTTTGAGAACAAGCGCGAAGCCCTACGAGCTAGGTTGGCAGCACGCGACTAGCCGCAAATTAGTTAGCTGGTTAACAGCGGGAAAAGCGGGTGGTCAAATGGCATACCGTCAGGCAATTGCGCTGCCAGACCCGTGAATTCCGGTGAAGTCTTCCAGTTTCGCACTGTATGTCGGGCATCGTCACCGATGAACCGCACCGAAAATACTCGGCGCCTGCTTCGTGATCCTGCAGCACCGTGCAAGGTGAGCATGTGGAAGAAGACGGCATCGCCAGGTTCAAGATCCCAGCCGAGGATTCGAAAGGAATCGCGATCGCTTTCGATATCAGGGAGATCGCCCAATGAGCCCTCGGGGAACCATTTGGCCTGGCCTCCTTGAAAGGTGCGGGGCATGAGCCAAGGTCCAAGGTGACTTCCGGCTAGGAACTCCAACGTCGACTCCCTGGGGACCGGGTCAACCGGCATCCACATCGAGACATTCTGGCTACCCGAAATGTTGTAGTACGGCTGGTCTTGATGCCACGGGGTGCGCTGTCTGGTGCCGGCTTCTTTGACCAGCAGGTGGTCGTGGTGCAACCTAACCTGCTCACTTTGCATCAATTGCTTTGCAATGGTGGCCGCTGCAGAATTTCTTATGAAACTCTCATACTGACTGATCCTTGACCAATTGCAGAAATCCTCAACGAAATAGCCTGGATCATCAGCCTCGGATGCGACTAGAGCAAGGTGCCCCGGCGCAGCTAAGTTCGCCTCAATACCGGCCGCAACTTCGGCCACCTCCTCGCCGGTGAAGGCTTGCCTCACCACCACGGCCCCATCCGTGGCGTACGAATTGATCTGCTCTGGGCTGATGAACATGCAGGTACTATAACGGCGTGCCCGCGAATGAAGCCTATGTAGCAGTGATATTTACCTCCGTTCGAACTGAGAACCATCAGGCTGAGTATTCAATCTGGGCGTCGCGGATGGATGAATTAGTACGTGAGCAGCGTGGCTATATCGAGCACTCCAGTGTGCGCGATCAATTAACTCGCTTCGGGATAACGGTCGCCTATTTCGCAGACGATGCGTCCGCGGCAGCATGGAAGGAACTTGCTGAGCATGTGGAAGCGCAGCGGCTTGGCCGGGAGATGTTTTACGAGGAGTACTCGGTTCGTGTGGCAACGGTTTATCGCTCATACGAGTTCAAAGCGCCAAAGTAGCCCCCAAGGAATACCTCTGAAAGTGCGTGATGGGCCCATATATGCCATCATCAAAATATGAGCGAGTCAGTTGAGGGAGCGGCCCTGGCGCCGTGGTCGGTTAGGGCGCCACAAAAATGGGTGTTCTCGGTGATCGCACTCTTGATCACGGTCGCAATTGTTGTTTCAGCCATCACTAGCATCGCTAAGGATGTTGGTGGTTTACCTCCCTACCTGATGCTGTGTGTTGGTCCGATTCTTGGCGGTTTCTACATTTGGTACTTCGCACTCAAGAAATGGTAGCTCTCCTGGTACTCGGCAGGTCAAGCTAAAGCCTGCATCCATGCCGTTGTTTCTGAGGCCTAAACGCTGGTACATGACACAATTGATGGGTGACATCGATTAACAGTGCATTGGCTGGCCGGCCAGCGAAATCTGGCATCATCTTGTTCACGCTTATTGCCGGTGCGATTGTGGCCAACATCAACACCTCGATCTCAAATGTGGCGCTGCCTTCAATTGGCAAAGCCCTACAGGCATCTGATACACAGCTAACTGGCATAACAGATGCTTATCAACTCGGTATCGCGTCGACCGTCCTTTATTTAGGCGCGGTGGGGGATCGGCACGGGCGGCGCAAGTTATTGCTAATCGGGGCCGGTTTATGCGTGCCTTTTTCAGTGTTATCGGCTATTTCTCAATCAGCGACGGCACTTATTTGCGCTCAAATCGCTGTCGGCGTGGCGTGCGGCATGTTGTACCCCACAACTTTGTCGCTGATTTCCTCGCTTTGGAGTGGAGTAAGTAAGACCAAAGCAATCGCCCTGTGGACAGGCATTGGTACTGGTGCATCGGTGTTAGGCCCGATTCTCGGCGGATGGATGTTAGGTGAGTTGTGGTGGGGATCGGTATTCCTAATCAGCGTGCCGATTGCGCTTGTAGTTTTGCTACTGGGTTTTATTGTGCTCCCGCGGAGAGCTGGTGAAACATCTAATCCGGTTGACCATAAAGGCGGCGGTCTTAGTGTTGTAATGATCTCGGCATTTGTTCTTTTCGTTGTCTTCTTGCCAAAAGGTCTTACCCCGGCCACTATCTTGCTCTTTGTTGTCACCCTTATTTCTGGTTCCTTCTTTTGGTGGCGTGAACGTCGAGCAACAAACCCGCTGTTCGATTTGCGTGCTGCAGCGATACCGACATTTTGGGTTTCATTTGTCGCCGGTTTGATTGCTTTTGGGGCACTTATCGGCGCGCTATTTATTGGGCAACAGTTCTCCCAAAATGTACTTGGTCAAACCCCACTAACGGCGGTGCTACTTACCCTTGGCCTGGCGGTGGCCATGATGCCATCGGCCGTTTTAGGTGGGCACTTGATCGAGTCCAAGGGAACCCGAATTCCGTTTGCCCTGGGGTTAGCTTTTATTGCATGCGGATTTATCGTAATCTTCTTGATGTGGTACCCAGGAACCTCACTGACGTGGGTTGTGGTCGCGTACGTACTTATTGGGATTGGAACAGGGTTCGCGTCTACAGCTGCAATGCGCTCGTTGAGTATGTCCTTGCCCGTTAGTAAAGCAGGCATGAGTTCAGGATCTGCCGATTTAACTAAAGACCTTGGGGGAGCCGTATTCCAGGCATTACTCGGAACTTTACTCGCGATAGCCTACAGCCGATATTTTGTAAACACATTCGCGGAGCTTTCTAAATCAACAACCGAAACACTGAGCCCTGACACATTAGGTCAGATCAGCTCATCATTTGAGGAGGCCGAGTTGGTGGCTGACACCTTGCCGGCCACGAGCGCCGCCCAACTAATTACTGCAGCCCAACAGGCCTTCACCGACGGCAAGGATGTTGCGATCGCCGTTGCCTTCATCTCGGTAGCGATTGGGTTGGCGTTAGTCTGGTTCAAATATCCACGCCGCAATGAAGAGATCAAGCTATTCACTGAAGTGCATCAATCTGAGCCGTAAACACCAAAGCGTGATAGACAAACACACTTTTTACGAATTTCACGAAGGTAAAAGCGTTGTGACGAGATATGCCAACGCCATCGAATATCGACGAGTGCTGTTTTCCTTAAAGGCGAAAGAGCCAGCCGCTGTCCTATGCGACCGTTATGCTTGCCGAATGGCTCAAAACAATCCCAATCAACGTAGTCTGGCTGCCCGGCTGAAGGGGCGCTTACAACGTACTTTGGGGGGCGAAGTTGTCGCACGACATGACTTCGCGGCGGCTGCGCCATCTCCTCAGCAGACGGTAGATATATTCGCAAACCAGTGGATCTCGGCTTTCCCCAATGATCTAGGTGTCACCGCAGGGTGGATTAATCATTTCGATCCCGAAGTTGATACCAGGGTCCCTTGGGCAGGCACGGCTATTCCGGGCGGCTTCGCAGGGAAATCGATCTTGGAGCTTGGACCATTCGAGGGGTATCACACCGCTTCTTTGGAGTGGGCGGGAGCCGCAAGTGTGACTTCAGTAGAAGCTAGCCGAACTGCATATTTGAAGTGTTTGGTGGTAAAAGAGTTACTGGGTCTAAATGCGAAACTCCTTTACGGTGACGTAAATGCTTATCTGGCCTCGACAGCCGATCGTTTTGATATCGGGTGGGCGAGCGGGATCCTTTACCATCAGGTCGATCCGATCGGCTTCCTTGAAGGGATTGCAGCGCACGCAGACACATTGTTCCTTCACTCGCACTTCTTCGATTCAGAAGCGTTGCCGGGTATGGCTGGTAAAGACAGGTTCCGACCGCAATTGGATGAATTACGATCGTGGCACGGTCGAGATATCTGTCTGCACCGCTACGAGTATGAACATGACACCAGTCAAGGAACTTTTGCTGGCGGGCCAAACTCCTACGCCAACTGGCTCGAACTTCCTGATATTGAATTCATTCTGCAGGAATTGGGCATCGGCACGCTCACCTACGGAATCTTGGACCGGGTAAACCCAAATGGGCCCGGGTTCTTCCTGATCGCAACCCGTGCTTGATTAGTACGCTCTGGTCTCCGAGGACCGAATGCCACAGATTGCACCGGGGAGAGGTGGCGTCTGGAGCCTTGGCCGTGCCATGGGTGACGTCAGTCGCGCCGTGCACCAGTGTTGGCGAGGTCAGCATGGCTAGAAGGCGCTTCAATGTATTACAGTAATCGCATGGCGAAAGCACGGGCAGGGGAGACCATCGACGGCAAGCCCGTCACCGACGAGCAGATCCGTGCATGGGCCAACGACGCCGAAGAAGGCTTCGACGTCGAGGAACTTCGGGGCCGTGGCCGTCCAAGTCTGGGCGACGGACCCTCCACTGTGATCCCGGTCCGCATGGACGAGGGTCTGCTCGGCGCCCTCAACGAGAAAGCCGAGCACGACGGCATCACCCGCTCCGAGGCCATCCGCGAAGCCGTCCGCTCGTGGACCCGCAGCGCTTAGTGCTCGTACACGAATCGGCGCTGAAACACGGGATAGTTCCCAAGGATTCTGTCCATGCCGCCGAGAACTACGTCTTCTCCGCGCCGCAATCAGACGCCAGTCCGATGCCGGAGTTCCGTCTGGGATTCGACCGGCACGGTCGGCTCCTCGAACTCACCGTGTTGATCTTCGACAGCGGCAACCAGATGATCATTCACGCCATGAAGGCCCGCCAGCAGTACTACTCTCTTCTGCCCGACGCTTGAATCTGGGTACCCTTCCCCGACTGGTGTCCGAGGGGGGACTTGAACCCCCATTCCCCGCAAAGGGAACTAGCACCTCAAGCTAGCGCGTCTGCCTATTCCGCCACCCGGACGTGGCGCAGGAAATCCTGCGACGTGAAGCATACCTGTTGGCTAGATAGCGTCGAAACAGGCAGGATAGGGCCATGACAACCGCCTGGGAGGCACTACCACAAGCAGAGTCCGAGGTAGTTGAGTTATTGACTGATTTGATCCAGATCGACACCAGCAATTGGGGTGAAAGCGCCGAAACAGTGGGCGAGATCGTTGCAGCCGATTACTGCGCTGAGCGCCTACGCGAGGCTGGTTGGTCACCTGAGGTGTTCACGACCTCGAGCCAAAACCGGGCCGGGGTTTACCTGCGGATCCCCGGTTCTGACCCTGCGGCGCCCGCGTTGCTCTTACACGGCCATCTTGACGTGGTGCCGGCAATGGCATCCGAGTGGAGCCACCCGCCATTTGCGGCCGAACTTGATGGTGGCTTTGTCTGGGGTCGTGGCGCCGTAGATATGAAAGATATGGACGCGATGATTTTGGCGGTGGTAAGGGGTTGGGGTTTCACGGGCATCAGGCCCCGCCGCGACGTAGTCGTTTTGTTTTTGCCAGACGAAGAAGCCGGTAGCAGACATGGCGCGCACTGGCTGGCGGAGAATCGCCCCGAAATGTTTGCTGGGGTAAGTGAAGCTGTCGGTGAAGTTGGCGGATTTTCGATAACCGTGCGCGATGACCTACGAATTTACCCGATCCAGACGGCCGAAAAAGGTATCCGCTGGATCCGCC
>JBIIOU010000030.1:0-16906 GCA_044336815.1 Candidatus Nanopelagicales bacterium
CTGGATCACGGTGGGTTTCCAGTATGTCTACCAACTCTCACTGAGCGAAACCTCAATAGTTATGGTGCCGGTAAATGCGATGGCCGTGCTCGGCACGGTGGTGTTGGCCCGCCATGTGATGCGCCGGTATTCAACATACGTTGCTGGTTTAGTTGCATTAGGGCTGCAGGGGGTTGGATTGTGTTTCCTCTTATTAGTTCAGCCAGATCAACCGGTGTGGGTGGTGGGTGTGCTGGTGGGAGTGTTCGGGCTGTGCAATTCGGCTTTTGGAGCGACCATCGCGAGTGTGATTATGAGTGGTGCCACGCCGAGTGGATCCGGAAGCAGGAGTGCATACAAATCCGCTGCGGGTAACTTGGGTGCGATACTCGGGACAATCTTTGTTTCGACATTCACTTTGTTGGTGATCCAAATTGATTTACTGCGTGGACTAACTTCTGCTGGTGCAAGTGAGCAGGAAGCTAACAACATCACGACCGAAATAGTCAGTGCACCGTCAAGCATGGAGCAACTAAACGTTTATTCCACTTACTCAAGCTCCTACCCCGTCGAAATCTTGCACGGGGAATCACTAATCGCGGGTTTCAGGGCTAATACGGTCGTTGGCTTATTGGGCACGCTGGTGTCAGCCCTAATCATCGGGCACCTCTTGCGCCGGCAGGTGAAGATGAAAGCTCTTGTTATGGCAGACACTCAAGGAGTGATTGCCGAGCCAGAGAAGTAGATGGCGGTGCTTCTTGGTCCTACCGGCCCAACAGTGTGATGGTCGAGTAGGTGAGTGATGCGAGGGCGGCGACAGCGATCACCGCTCGTGACAACCGGACGGCCTGCTGCTGCGAAAGTCGCCCGCGCAAAAGTGATCCGGCTCGGGTGCCAAGTATTAGGCAACCGACGCCGACGGCATAAAACCACCACGGCAAGGAGGGCAACCCGAGGATGGGCAGGCTGACGATATCGATGCCGATAAAGACCAATTGCAAGGTGCGCAAGAAATCACCATGCGACCAGCCTTGGTTGATGAGGTAGGAGGCGACGGGCGGGCCACCAACGCCCGCGTAGGTGTTGATCGCACCGCTCCAGACACCGGCGACAACACCGGAGACCGGGCCAGAACCAGATCGCCAGACTGCGAGGGTGATGAGTGAGGCCAGGGCTGACAGTGCAATGAGAATCGGCATCACTGCATCGGGGATGAGCTTGACCATCGCAAATCCAATGAGGACCCCAAATGCCAGGCTCGGCCCGAGGATTCGAAAACTGTCCCAGTGAATGCGGCCGCGCTCTTTGGTGAGGAGCCAACTGTTCTGAAGCAGTGCAAACAAGTTGATAAGGCCGACCGATGAGGGCCCTGGCATTATGGAGTTGACGATGGGGGCGGCGGTGAGATTGAAGCCGAGCCCACTGGAACCCTGCACGACCGCGCCAAGGAAAATTGCACCCTCGATGATGGCGATGCCGGCTAACTCCACGCTCGGATGCTAGGCCGTCCGGGTTTCCTACCGCGACCCCGACCTCGGTCACAGTAAGTTAGTGGCCGTGGCAAGCAGCAATCCCGACCGGGCGTCCTACTTCCCGGCCATTGTAAAGAAACACGGTCTGCCAATGTCCTATTGGTTTGACCAGATGAAGGAGATCGCTGACTGGAAGTATCCAGAACAGATCGCATACCTGCGGGAGAATCACGGATTCAGTCAAGCTCATGCTAATGCACTCGTGCTGTATTCACGCGGCTCAAAAAGTGCTCGCAGGTGTAACTCAATCGAGGAGTACTTAGAGCCATTTGATGCCACCAAGTGCGCGACGGTGACGAGCATCTTCAAGGCGATCACCACCAAGTACCCCAAAATGGAACTAGTGATCGCCTGGAATCAACCAATGTTGAAGTTTGATGGTCAATACATCTTTGGGCTATCGGTTCACACGAAACATATAACGCTCGCCCCAATAAGTACTGAAGTCTTACAGGAGTTCTTGCCGCGCTTGACCTCCTATGACACCAATAAGAAGACTTTCAAGGTGCCGGTGGATTGGAAAGTTGACGTTAAATTGCTGCGTGATATGGCAGCGGCTAGGCTCGCCGAAATTCCCATTAATTCGAAGGATGCTGCGAAATGAAGCGTTTCTGGACGGTGTCACTGCTGGCGTCGTTGCTTGCGCCAGATGGGCAGCAGAACAAGAAGTTCACCTTCTAAAAAATAATCCGCTCGCCCCCACTACCAAAACTTGGGCGGTGGGAGCGAGCGGAGCAAAAGCTGTGGTTCAGTTGGTAATCAGGCGATGTCGAAGCGACCAAGGTGCATTACCTTGGACCAGGCGGCCGCGAAATCTTGCACGAACTTCTCCTTGGCGTCTGCACTCGCGTAGACCTCAGAGAGAGCACGTAGTTGCGAGTTCGAGCCGAAGACCAGATCAACGCGAGTTCCGGTCCACTTGAGTTCACCGGTTTTGCGATCGCGGCCTTCGAAAGTCTCCTCATCCTTTGAGGTTGGCTCCCAGGTGGTTTCCATGTCCAATAGGTTGACGAAGAAGTCATTAGTCAATGACTCGGGTGTCTTGGTTAGTACCCCAAGTTGTGACTGCTTGTAGTTGGCGTTCAGTACCCGCATTCCGCCAACTAGAACCGTCATTTCCGGGGCACTGAGGGTTAAGAGATTCGCCCGGTCAACCAGCAGTTTCTCGGCCGGTATCTTTAGGCCCTTGCCAAGGTAATTGCGGAATCCGTCGTAGGTCGGCTCAAGCACCGCGAAAGACTCCACGTCTGTCTGCTCTTGACTTGCATCGCTGAATCCTGGAATGAAAGGAATTTCGATGTTGACGCCAGCCTTCTTTGCCGCTTGCTCAACGGCTGCGCAGCCAGCGATCACAATCAGGCCCGCGAGGTAAAGGCGCTTTGCTCCTCCACCTTGCTCTGCATTGAATTCCTGTTGAATTCCTTCGAGGGTCTTCAATACCTGGGCGAGTTCATCGGGGTTATTTACTTCCCAGCCCTTTTGTGGCTCCAAGCGAATTCGGGCTCCATTTGCCCCACCACGCTTATCGGTACCCCGATAGGTAGCAGCCGAGGCCCATGCGGTGGAGACCAACTGTGAGATTGAAAGGCCTGAAGCTAGTACCTTCGCTTTGATGTTTGCTACATCTTCCTTGCTGAGTAGCTCATGGGTTAGCGGGGGGATGCGGTCCTGCCAGATGAGTTCCTCTGTCGGAACGAGTGGGCCGAGGTACCGCTGGATCGGGCCCATGTCGCGGTGGGTGAGCTTGAACCAAGCGCGAGCGAAGGCATCGGCCAACTCTGCCGGGTTCTCCAAGAAGCGCCGGGAAATTGGCTCGTAGATTGGGTCCATCCGGAGCGCAAGATCAGTAGTGAACATCACCGGAGCATGCTTCTTAGCAGAGTCATGGGCGTCGGGAACCGCACTTCCTGCAGCGGCATCGGTGGGAATCCACTGGGTAGCACCAGCTGGGCTCGTCGTCTTCTCCCATTCGTATCCGAACAGGGTTTCGAAGTAGCTGTTATCCCATTTGGTCGGTGTTGGGGTCCAGGCACCTTCAAGGCCACTGGAGATGGTGTCAGCACCGCTACCGGTACCGAAGCTGTTCTTCCAGCCGAGCCCTTGTTCTTGAAGTGGGGCGCCTTCTGGTTCGGGGCCCACATACTTATCGGGGTCAGCGGCACCGTGGGCCTTGCCGAACGTATGGCCGCCAGCAATCAATGCGACCGTTTCTACGTCATTCATGGCCATCCGACCAAAAGTCTCGCGAATATCGCGAGCTGAAGCCAGCGGATCAGGGTTGCCGTTGGGTCCTTGCGGATTAACATAAATAAGCCCCATCTGCACAGCGGCAAGCGGATTTTCTAATTCGCGGTCACCGGTGTAGCGGCCATCGGCGAGCCATTCGGATTCAGCGCCCCAGTAGATGTCTTCTTCTGGCTCCCAGATATCAACTCGGCCACCACCGAACCCGAAGGTCTTCAAGCCCATCGAATCCAAGGCGCAGTTTCCGGCGAAGACCATGAGGTCAGCCCAGGAAAGCTTCTTGCCGTACTTTGCTTTTACCGGCCAAAGTAGCCTGCGGGCTTTATCGAGATTGACGTTATCGGGCCAGCTATTAAGTGGTGCAAAGCGCTGCGAGCCTGAGCCCGAGCCGCCGCGGCCGTCGGTGGTGCGGTACGTGCCGGCGGCGTGCCATGCCATGCGGATAAAGAATGGGCCGTAGTGGCCGTAGTCTGCTGGCCACCACTCCTGTGATGTTGCCATGACCTGGTCGATGTCTTTCCTGACCGACTCGAGGTCGAGGGTCTTGAACTCTGCCGAATAGTTGAAGTCTGCGCCCATCGGATCGCCCACTGCTGGGTTTTGCTGGAGCACCTTCAGCTTTAACTGGTTAGGCCACCAGTATTGGTTTGAGGTGCCACCTACATCTTGACCGTGCATTACCGGGCACTTTGTGTCGCTCTCCATGGTGTTTTCTCCTTTTGGTGTTAACAGTGTTATCCGACAGGTGAAGAGTTCAATTCCTGGGTGTTCGAAACCGCGGCGGCCAAGCATTTTGGGCAACGACCCCAATAGGCAACTTCGGCCTCGTCGATGTCATAACCCATGTTGTCGCTGGCGCTCAGGCATGGGGTGGCACCAACGGCGCAATCGACGTCAACTAGTGCACCGCATGATCGGCAAATTAAATGGTGATGGTTATCGCCAACCCGGGTCTCGTAGCGGGTGGGTGAGCCGGTGGGCTGGATTCGGCGAATAAGGCCGACGTCACCCAAGATACTAAGTGCGTCGTAGACGCCTTGGCGTGAAATCGTGCCGATCTGGGCGCGAACGGCTTCGGCCACGGCATCGGCGGTTATATGTGGTGATTCAGCAACCGCCCGAAGTACGGCTAGGCGTTGTGCGGTGGCTTGGACACCGTGGCTACCCAAGAGCTCGGCTAGGTCAGTGGCCATGGGGAAAACCTATCCAAGAGTTTGGATTGAGTCAAAACATCGACAACGTAAGTGGTTGCTAATGGGGAGTATTAGCCGTGGGCTTCAGGGTGCGAATCTCCAAAATCACGAGAATCACTGACGCGATCACGAGGATAGCTGCTCGCCAGGTCACAAAGAACATTAAACCCAAGTCGGCGACAAGTAGCACCCAAGTGAGTGCAATGGCCGCCCGGGAGCGTTTGGCCGTGAGCCGGGAAATCGCAAAGTGGAGTAACCCAAGGCCAATCGCAATGGCCATGATGAGCCACTTATTGCCCGGCAAGTTACCCAGAGCCGCCATCAGGAAGATGGCCAACCACAGTGCGATGCCTAGGTAGGCAAGGGCGTGAATTGCGACTATGGCGCGCGGTGCTCTAGCCGGCGTGTCTTGAGTATCCATAACTGATAACCGTAGCCCGTGACCGACACCGCCCATGCGCCGGAACCCGATAAAGGTGTGGAAATCCCCCCATTTTTGGCAACGTTGAAACATTGCTCGCGACTAAGGCTTGATTTAGCAATCCGTTTTCCCAGAGGATCAGTTGTAGCTGAAACCCATAGAAATGGATCCAACATGTCACTTGATAAGTCAGGCCAATCCCGACGCAAGTTCCTAACCGGTGCGGCCGTGACAGTGGGGGCGGTTGGGTTAGCAGGTTTGGTGCCCGCGCAGGCGGCCGCTGCACCGAATGTGCTTCGAGCTCCGGCTGCGCGGAGCGCATCAGCGCGACGGCCAATTATTAGAAGTGATCGGCAGGGCTATAACCGTCGTTGGTTCGCACCCAATCTCAAGGCCGTATATGTGCCTACCAGCACTGACCAAGTCGCGAATGTCGTCACTGAAGCACTTTCAACGCACGGCAAGAATGTGAAGGTGACCTCTGGTCGCCACTGCTATGAGGATTTCGTTTATAACGACCAGACCCACGCGGTAATAGATATGTCCGCCTTGAATCAGGTGGGTTTTGACCCTGAGTACAACTCTTACTTTGTAGACGCTGGGTGCGAAAACTGGACGGTTTATCGCACGATGCTGAACGCGTTCAATAAAACTCTGCCCGCAGGTTCTTGCTACTCTGTCGGCGCCGGTGGCCATATCACCGGTGGGGGATACGGCCTGCTTTCACGTCTGCATGGTCTGACTGTTGACCACTTAACCGCGGTTGACATAGTTACTTGGGATGCGCGCTCGAGTTCAGCGAAGATGCGCCATGTTTCTGAGAAAAGCAGCGACGCGGCTGAACGAGATCTGTTTTGGGCCCTTCGCGGTGGAGGCGGAGGCAATTTTGGTGTGATCGTGCGGTACTACTTCGCTGATCCGCCTACGGCCCCAGCGCATGCGACCATCTGGACTTTGGCCTGGAATTGGTCGGACATGACGAGCGCAAGTTTTTCAAACCTACTCGCCGAATACGCCGACATGGTTACGACGATGCCCGAGACGGATTTTTCACTACTGCGCCTGACTCATGTCGCCAAGGGTCAACTAGGGATGACCATCCAGATTGCCTCGCCTGCAGGTACGAATTTCGTCGAGCATCGACGTAAAGCCGAGGCGAGCGTGGCCAGTGCTACAAAGCGGTTCTCGGCGATCGCGCCGGCAGTGCGTCTAGTCAAGCCACTTGGCGGGCATCTGGGATATATGAGTGCTGTTCCGGTTAGTTCATCGGCGGTCCACCTCACTTATCTGGAAGCCCTTCAGGACTTAAATGGCATCGGACCGAATGAATTCAGCAAATACAAGTCCGCGTATCTAAAAAAAGCTTTCCCCGCAGATCAGGTCGCCGCTATCTACAACTGGCTAAACGTGACCCCGGCAGGTGCTGACATGTCGCAGGCACTTGTTCAGGTCGATAGTTACGGCGGAGAAATCAATAGGCGGTCATCAACCGCGACAGCGGTACCGCAACGGTCCTCCATCATGAAACTGCAGTACCAGACTTATTGGAACAATGATTCGGTGCCCGGTAATCGCAATGCGGCGCCGTATTTGGCTCAAGCCGAAACCCATCTGACTTGGCTAAATGACTTGTATCGCGCTGTGTATGCCGAATACGGCGGCACTCCGAACCCGGCAAACGACACCACCGGCACCGTCGATGGTTGTTACTACAACTATCCCGATAGCCAACTTGGCACGCATGCCAACGGTGATGCTGACAAGGCGCTTTGGCTTTATTTCCTAGATAACCTCCGGAATAATCCACGCAACCTCGTATCCGTGAAGAAACATTGGGATTCAGAGAACTATTTCCACCACGCGCAGTCAATCCCGGTTAAGTAAATCTCGGTTGGGTAAGCCCCGGTTGGGTAACCGGGCGACTTTGCCTAATTTCGAAGTTCGAGTGGCAGGGGAGTCAGGGCGGTAGCTGACTGAACCCGGTGTGGGAGATACTTCTGCCATGAGCGATTCCACGCCTCGAATTGTCGATCAAGGTCGCATTGGTCAGATAGATGCTTCACTAGTGCCTAGGTACAGTGGCATTGCAACTTTCGGCCGGCTCCCGCAAATTGAGTTACTACCGGACTCAAATGCCATTGATATCGCGGTAGTAGGGATCCCGTTCGACTCCGGCGTCACCTACCGCCCTGGCGCTCGCTTTGGCCCGGCCCACGTGCGCGAAGCCTCAAGATTATTAAGGCAATACAACCCAGCGCAAGAGATCTACCCATTCAGGGAACTACAGGTTGTCGACGCCGGTGACATTTCCGTAAACCCATTCTCCATTGCGGAGGCGGTCGTGGAGATTGAAAGAGGTGCACTTGAATTATTGGAGCGGTCCCCGCGACTTTTGACAATAGGTGGAGACCACACAATTTCACTGCCGCTGCTGCGGGCGCTATGTGCAAAGCACGGTGCGCCGATAACTGTGATTCACTTTGATGCGCATCTTGATACTTTCGGGCCGTACTTCGGGGCTGATGTAACGCACGGCACCCCATTTCGCCTCGCGAGCGAAGAGGGTTTAATTGATCGCGAATCGAGTATGCATCTTGGGATCAGAGGGCCGCTTTATGGAGCGGAAAATTTAACCGACGATGCGGCACTGGGATTTCAAATTATCACGTCAGGGCACTTTGACTCCGAGGGTATGTCAGGGATTTTAGAACGGGTACGCGCCCGAGTTGGTGACCGTCCGGTTTATGTTTCGATTGATATTGACGTTCTTGACCCAGCTTTTGCACCAGGCACTGGCACTCCGGAGGCGGGAGGCATCACCTCGCGGGAGTTGCTGACAATAATCAGGGGCCTAGCCGGACTTAAAATCGTGGGGTGCGACATCGTGGAGGTAGCACCCGCCTATGACCATGCGCAGATAACAGGGATTGCCGCCGCCCACGTGATGTATGACCTTTTAAGCTTGATGGCGCGATCTAAGTTTTAGCGACCTACTTTTAACGTTGCGCAGAAATCAGGTCGAGGGTTGCGCGAATAGTCTTACCGTCATTTAACTGAGCTGGGTCCAACAGGCGCGCATCGCGGAAGCACGCTGGCAGTCCGGTGGCAAAATACAGGGCCGAGAGGTGTACCAGCCCGGCATGCTCAATTGCTGAAACTACGTTGAATAAATCACGGTTGATGTATTCATCATCATTTACCAAATTAGTTGCGGAATCCATCGGGCTTCCATCTGAGATCACCAGCAGAATGCGGTTCGAAGACTCTTGCTGCGCCAGGCGCCGGTAGGCCCACGCGACGGCTTCTCCATCGATACCCTCACGGTAGATGTTGGTCGAAAGAAGTGATGCGATGTTATTTCGAGCTCGCCGCCAGGAGGTGTCGAAATCCTTTATTACTAGGTGCCAGCTTTCATTTAAGCGGCCGGGATGCGCTGGCCGGCCAGCTTTGAGCCAGTCAGTTCGAGCCCTTCCACCATTCCATGAGCCAGTGGTGAAACCTAATATTTCGCACTTTACATCTGCGAGGTCCAGCGCTCTAGCAAAAACATCGACCAGCACGGCTGCGCTCTCGCGGTACTGCTTCATGGATCCTGAGCAATCTATGAGGAAGGTCACCGAGGCCTCAGGTGCTAAAACTGACATAGGTTGGCGGAATACACGGTGGTGAGTGGGTGCGGTAATCAGCTGTGAAAGACGGCGGCCATCGAGTAACCCCTCTTCATATCCGCCCTCCCAAGAATCGAAATCTGGACGCGCAAAGAGGGTACGCAAAGCTCTAGTCAATTTGTTAATTTCGCCATTTTGCTGAGCTACATTTTCATCCAGCTGAAATCTGTGCACCCGTGCTGCACCAGGGGCCACCACCGCCGAGATTGGTAACTCTCGGTCGTATTCGGTAGTAAAGACTTGGTACGTGGGGCTGCTTAAGTCTGCCAGCTCACTGCTGCTGGAGCCTGATCCAAGATCGACTCCGGTCGTGTCCAAGTTTTCAGGTTTAATATCAAGTAGTCCGGGTATCCGGGCGCGCACTGATGCGCTGGCCTCTTGGCGCGTGAGGTTAGAGCTGTTGGCGAGCAGATCCCCAATCGCGGTAGATATTGCAAGTGCTGGCGCCGAGTAGGCGCATTGATCACGACGCAGTTTGCGTAACATCGCAAAATATGGGCCAATGGTGTCGGCAAGCCCACCCCTTGTTGACTCCAACAGGTCACCGTAGTCATCTGGCACCGGGTCGCCGGTTACGCGCGATCGCCCAACCTGCGCCACATAGAAAATCAGCAGACCGTGTGCTGTCTCGAGGAGGCCCGCTGATTCACATTCGGCGGACCACGTCAGGAAGCGACGGCGAAGGTTGGAGCTACTACCTGGCAACTCGTCTGCGCCTAATGACTCGACGCGATACTGCTCGAGCATGTCGAAAAGAATCGCGGCAACCGGGTCAGTTGGCGACATGCTTGCGTGCAGGTGCGAATCGGATAAGGCGATTCGCCACGCGAGCGCATCTGCTGCACCACGCCAGCTCGTGAAGTCAGTGTCGGTGGCAGGTGGGTGCAGGTGCGGGGCTTGGAACGGAAGAACTGCTTGGCCCCGGTGGAGTACCTGGCGCCTGAACCGGACATCTGGATCATGCGCGATCGCTCGGATTGTCGTGGCGCAGAGTTCATCGACTCGTTCGGAACTCCAGCTCTGATCGGAGGCTTCAGAAACCGACATAGCTACTGCAGGCATGCGGAATCGGATAATTCACGATTGAAGCAACGCTGGTAGTACTCGGCAACGATCGGGTACTCCGCCTCATCGCATTTATTTAAAAATGAAACGCGAAATGCCGCGTCAACATCGTGGAACAATTGAGTATTCTCTGCCCACATGATTACGGTGCGAGGTGACATCAAAGTGGATAGGTCACCGGCTCGAAAGCCTTCACGGGTTAGCCCCGCCAGAGCGACCATCGATGCGATTAGTTGTTCATCAACAGCACCGGACATCTGCGGAACGCGCGCTTGAATTATCGCAATTTCCTCATTCGCGGGTAGGTAATTGAGTGCTGCCACAATGTCCCACCGGTCAATCTGCGCGTGGTTTAGCCGTTGCGTACCGTGATACAGGCCATTTAGGTTGCCGAGGCCGACAGTGTTCGCGGTGGCCAGTAGCCTGAAATATGGATGCGGCCTAATAACTCGATTTTGATCCAGCAGGGTCAAACTACCGGCCCGCTCAAGTACGCGTTGGATCACGAACATGACGTCCGGGCGCCCAGCGTCGTATTCGTCGAAAACTAAGGCGACCGGCCGCTGTAAAGCCCACGGTAAAATTCCTTCAGCGAATTCAGTTACTTGTTCACCGTCGCGGACGACCACGATGTCTTTCCCGATTAGATCCAGGCGACTCATCTGGCCATCGAGATTCACACGGATGCAGGGCCAGTTCAATCTTGCTGCGACTTGCTCAATGTGGGTGGATTTACCTGAGCCATGGAGTCCTTGGACTAGCACTCTTCGGTTACGTTGAAATCCTACGAGGATGGCAAGGGTTGCATCTGGGTTGAATCGGTAAGCTTCATCGACCTCAGGTACGTGCTCATCTCGATGGGAGAACGCCGGAATTATCATGTCGACATCGATCCCGAAGATGTCGCGCACACTCAATTCGCGGTCTGGTGTATCGGACTTCAGTTCATTAGTCATTAGGGTTAAACCAATCTAGATTACGTTTTGCGGACTGTTGGGTGTCGGGGGGGGGTACGCGGTGCTACTGCACTGCCTTCGGCCTCGATCTCGAATAGAGCAGCTGCCGCACCACGTAGCTTCGGGAGTAACGCAGCAGCGTCGGCTGCGGTCAAGCGCATGGCCGGTGCCTGCACGGCAACACATTGATTTGAGCGGCCGTGCGCGGTTGGTACCGCGATTGCCATGCAGACTAGGCCGCTCATGAATTCCTCGTTATCTATAGCGAATCCGTCACTTTGCACCTGTTTTAGTTCCTCGTCTAGTGCCTCAATGCTGGTGATGGTATTGGCTGTAAGTTGCTTAAGTGGTGCGTAGCGCAGCAACTTATGCCTTTGAGCGCGAGACATATTGGCAAGTAGTACCTTGCCAGAAGCCGAGCAGTGAATGGGCACCCGAGATCCGGATTGCAGATTAAAGCGCAGTGGCTCTTGGGTTTCGACCCGATCTAAATAGAGAATCTCGTTTCCCGAGAGCGCGGTGATGTTGCAGGTTTCGCCGAGGTCATCAACTAGGGCCTGCAATACCGCATGCCGGGTGCCTACCTGAGTGGCATTTAGTAAAAGGGTTTCGGCGAATCGTCGAAGGCGGGTGCCGGTGCCGTATTGCCGTTTGTCAGATTGCCGAATGATCAGGCCGCCGGTTTCGAGGGTCTGGAGCATGCGGAAGACCGTGGGCTTAGGAATACCGGTTTCCTCGGCCAGTGACTGCAAGGACACGAAGTGATCTTTCGACCCGATTAGTTCCAGTAGGGCAAAAAGCCGCAAACCCGGGGTGGAATCCCCGGTTTCGCTGGAGTCCACGGGGAGACGAAGGGTGGAGTCGGCCATAGCAGCACCATACACATATTTCATTTTATGGAACATAACAATCCGGTAATTTATAAAAAAGGCTTCAATTGCGGAGATATTTGGGCTAGGTTTTGGGGCAGCGGGTAAGTTCCGCTAGTTAGCCCTGTCACTAACAGGGTACCGAGACGAAGGGGAAATGACATGGCCAAAAGCGCATCGACACCAAAACGCACGGTGGTGTCTGGAGTTCAAAAAATGACCCCCTCGGAGGCCCTGGTTGAAACTTTGGTGGCGAACGATGTCACCGACATTTTCGGCATCATGGGATCGGCATTCATGGATGCGATGGATATCTTTGCCCCCGCGGGGATCCGCTTGATTCCAGTGGTGCATGAGCAAGGTGCGGCGCACATGGCCGACGGTTTCGCCCGGGCAAGTGGGCGGCATGGGGTGGTGGTCGGTCAAAACGGCCCCGGCATCAGCAACTGCGTTACCGCCATCGCGGCAGCTTTTTGGGCGCACTCACCGGTCGTGTTAATCACCCCAGAAACCGGCACAATGGGAATTGGTCTTGGTGGCTTTCAGGAGGCCAACCAACTTCCGATGTTCGCGGAGTTCACCAAGTACCAGGGGCATGTCAGCAATAACAAGCGCATGGCCGAGTACACGGCCCGGTGCTTTGACCGCGCGATGTCCGAACACGGTCCGACCCAACTCAATATTCCCCGCGACTTGTTCTACGGTGAAATCGAAACCGAGATACCGATGCCCCAGCGCCTAGAAGTTGGCCCCGGTGGCGATTCGGCCCTTAATGAAGCGATCGAATTGCTCGCTACCGCGAAGTTCCCGGTCATCATCGCCGGCGGTGGCGTGGTCATGGGGGATGCGGTCGAAGAGTGCAAGGCACTTGCCGAACGCCTCGGGGCACCGGTGGTAAATAGCTACCTTCGCAATGACTCGTTCCCGGCGAGCCACCCACTGTGGTGTGGCCCGCTTGGCTACCAAGGTTCGAAAGCGGCAATGAAATTGGTCGCCAAAGCTGACGTAGTAATCGCACTCGGCACCCGGCTAGGGCCGTTCGGTACTTTGCCGCAGCATGGCTTGGATTACTGGCCCAAAAATGCCAAGGTCATTCAGGTGGATTCGGATCACAAAATGCTCGGCTTGGTAAAGAAAGTAACGGTAGGTATTTGTGGAGACGCCAAAGCATCGGCCGCTGAGCTCACCAAGCGCCTTAAAGATCGCACTTTGGCATCGGATGCAACGAAAGCAGACCGCGCGGCTGATATTCAGGCGGAAAAAGCTGCCTGGGAAGAAGAACTAACGGCTTGGATTCATGAGACTGACCAGTTCAGCCTTGACATGATCGCCGAGCAAGATGCCGAAGAAGGTAACTGGCTCCACCCGCGTCAAGTCCTGCGCGAACTCGAAAAAGCGATGCCACCTCGGGCCATGGTTTCAACTGATATCGGCAATATCAATGCGGTTGCGAATTCATACCTAAGGTTCGAAGAGCCGCGTAGCTTCTTCGCACCCATGAGTTTTGGTAACTGTGGCTATTCCTTGCCAACCATGATCGGCGCGAAGGCGGCCGAGCCAGATCGTCCGGCGATTGCATATGCCGGCGATGGGGCGTGGGCGATGAGCATGGTCGAGGTGTTGACCGCGGTGCGCCACGACATTCCGATCACGGCGGTTGTGTTCCACAATCGCCAGTGGGGTGCGGAGAAGAAAAATCAGGTCGACTTCTACGACCGCCGATTCGTGGCCGATGAATTGGATAACCCCAGCTTCGCTGCAATTGCGCAATCGATGGGCGCCGAGGGAATAGTTGTTGATCAGCTTGCCGATGTCGGCCCGGCGCTCAAGCGTGCGGTTGACGCACAAATGAACGATGGCAAGACCACGGTCATCGAGATCATGTGCACGCGTGAACTTGGCGATCCTTTCCGCAAGGACGCGCTCTCCAAGCCAATCCGTTTTCTCGACAAGTACAAGGACTACGTCTAAGCCCACACTGAATCAAAAAATCCTAGCCACCGGTCAAGGGAGGTGCAGGTGCGTCAAGGAGCGGCGGAAGCCAGCATCTTGGGTCTAGAGGGCGCTGCCCTAGGTAGATCTATTGCGCTCGCTGACGGCTTGGACGAGCGCGTGCAACGGGCGGCTGAGTCTCTTGCTGAGGTCGGAGCCATACCAGTTTTGGCGGTGAAGCAGCGCCCGAAGAACCTAAGCGCAGGGGTTCAAAATGTCGATCCGCAAACTTGGGCGAGCGATAACCCAGAACTTGCCGCGGTGCTCAGTGAGGTGGGGGAGCGACTGCTCACCCAGGGCAAAGCCGACCAGTCAGAAATTGATTTAATGCTGGCGGATCCGCTAGCAATCTCTATCGCCTCGGTGCAAGCCGGGGTAACTGACGGTTGTGTGGCGGGGGCGACGCGCCCATCAGCTGAAGTTGCACGCTGGGCATTGCGTATCGTCGGGCTCGCAGAAAAATCAAACACACTCAGCAGTTGTTTCGTGATGATTTTTCCGGATCAGCGAATATTCGCCTATGGCGATTGCGCGGTTGTCCCAGAACCGAATGCCGAGCAACTGGCCGAGATCACGATTGCCACCGCCGACACCTTTCGGGCGTTGACTAATTTGCAGCCTTATGTGGCGCTTCTTTCATTCAGCACTAAGGGCAGTGCTGAGCATGAGTCAATTTCAATTGTGCGCGAGGCAGCTGACCGAGTTAGATTGCTTCGACCAGAACTCATTGTTGACGGTGAACTGCAATTCGACGCTGCGGTGATTCCCGAGGTTGGATTGGCGAAGGCGGCCGGATCGAACGTTGCTGGTCGCGCCAATGTTTTTATCTTCCCGAACTTGGCTGCCGGCAATATCGCATACAAGATTACCGAGCGCTTAGGGGGAGCGCAGGCCCTAGGTCCCCTATTGCAAGGTCTTGCCGCACCCATTAATGATTTATCTCGAGGTTGTAACGCTCAAGATATTTTCGACATTTCCCTTGTAACCCTTGTGCAAGCCGGAATATATTCAGGCTCAATGTTGATGGAAGGGGCCTGACCATGGTTATCCCGTTGGAGGGCCTGGAGTATCACCCAAGTGGTGATTCGGACACCAAGCACGATGGCCCCCAAACGGTCTCCAAATCAGCGCCATTTTGGGTTCGGGTCCGAAAGAACCACTGGACCACCCGCCTCATTGCGTTGGCCGCCTTCCTAGTTGTGTGGTGGTTCTTGACCACTCCGTGGGCGTGGAACGGCGATAAGCCGATCATGTTGCCGCTCTATCTACCATCTATTCCGAGCGTGTGGAACGCCTTCATTAGGGCGAATACGATTCACCCGATTGCCGAGGGTGTTGACCGCGAAGTGGTGGGTGAGTACGGCTACTACCTCTGGCAGCACCTGTTAGCGACATTGCAGCGCATTGGCATCGGACTATTCTTCGCAATCGTTGTTGGCCTACCCCTTGGGCTGCTGATGGCCAGCGTAAAGATCATCAGTGTTTCAGTTGAGCCGTACATTAATTTCCTACGGTCACTCCCGCCCTTGGGTTACATCGGACTGCTGATCGTATGGTTCGGTATCGACAACACATCGAAGATTTGGCTCCTATTTCTGGCGGCGTTTCCGCCTATCACCATCGCCACGATCGCTGGTGTCAGTGGGATCAAGGAGGATCAGATCCACGCTGCACAGTCTTTAGGTGCATCCCGGCTGCAGGTGGTGTCAAGTGTGACTGTCCCTGCAATTGCGCCTGATCTCATAACGGGAATCAGGGTCGCACTTGGATTCGCTTGGACAACCGTTGTTGCCGCCGAACTCAACAATGGAATCCCAGGAATTGGCGGGCTCGCCTACCTATCAGGTACCGAATTGAAGACCCCTTTGACCATTACCTGCATCATCGTGATTGGTATCACTGCCATTGCACTCGACAGCATTATCAAAGCCATGGAAAGGGTCTTAACTCCGTGGAGAGGAAAGGCATGAAGCCAGTTCCAAAGTGGCCGGTTCAAAATATTTGTCAAATGTTTGTCAACTAGAAGGGATGGAAGCATGAAGGTGTATAGAAATGTAGCCATGGTGAGTGCGGGTGCTGCGGCAATGCTCATCTTGGGAGCCTGCGGAGGCTCCAGTTCGGGGGAGGCATCTGCAGGTGGCGCTAGCGCGGCAACCAGTGCCTGCCCGATTGGTGCGGTAGATGAGTCGATCACCACGACGGCTCGCATCGCTTACCAGAAGATCCCGAACGGGGATCTAATAGTCAAGGACATGGGAATCCTAGAAGCCTGTATGCCAAAAGCCACCATCACATGGAGTGTTTTCAGCTCCGGTGGCGATGTCCTCCAAGCATATGGTGCTGGCTCAGTTGACCTAGGACTCACCGGTTCGAACCCGGCCGTAAAGGCTTTGTCAACCCCGCTTAAGAACACCCTTCCGCTGATCCAGGATGTGTGGATTCACGATGTGATTGGCGCAGGAGAGTCCTTGGTTGTCAAGCCGGAGATTAAATCAGCGGCTGACTTGAAGGGTAAGCAGATTGCGACGCCCTTTGGATCAACTGCACACTACTCACTGCAGAACTGGCTGACCATCAATGGCCTGAGTTCAACTGATGTGACCTTGATCAATCTCGAGCCCGAAGCGATGGTTGCGGCATGGCCGGATCTTGCTGGGGTGTGGGTATGGGATCCAGCGCTGAGCGAGCTGCAAAAGTCTGGTGGCGTGATTTTGGCCACGGCGGCCGAGACTGCAGCAGCAGGGTTCCCCACGTACGACTTGGGGAATGTCGTTGCTGACTTCGCTACGGCGAATACGCCCTTTATGAATATGTGGGCAAAGGCGCAGAACTACGCGGTGACGATGATTCTGGATGATCCGGCTGCAGCGGCCGAGAGCATCGCAGCGGAATTAGCGATCACACCTGCTGAGGTTGCGAAGATGTTCGGTGGTTTCGTCTATCTTCCGGCGGCCGATCAGGCCTCAGATAAGTGGCTGGGCGGGCAG
>JBIIOU010000171.1:0-4608 GCA_044336815.1 Candidatus Nanopelagicales bacterium
TGCCGGAGTAACCGCAATTGAGGGCCACCGGGCAGTTGATGCGCGAATCGAGAATGGCCGTGTTGCTGCGGTGATTTTCGATAACGGCACCGGAAAACGCGAGATAACCTGTAAGCGAGTCATAGTCGCCGACGGGGTGCGATCACAACTTGGCCGAGTGCTCGGTCGCACTTGGCATCGAAGCACCGCATATGGAGTAGCGGCGCGCGGATACATCAAAAGTCAGCGAAGTGATGACCCTTGGATTTCTTCACATCTTGAATTGCGTGGGCAAACTGGTGAATTGCTCTCGGGCTACGGCTGGGTTTTTCCACTCGGTGACGGCGAAGTCAACATTGGGGTCGGCACCTTGGCAACCGAAAAGCGGTCGGCGGATGTCAACCTACGCGGATTGATGGAGCACTACGCGGATCAACAGCGCGAAGATTGGCAACTTGAGGGTGAGATTCGGGCTCCGCGCTCCGCGATGCTGCCAATGGGAGGCGCCGTCAGTGGTGTGGCCGGGCCAAACTGGATGTTGATCGGTGACGCTGCGGGGTGCGTCAACCCGCTGAACGGTGAAGGCATTGACTATGGATTGGAGACCGGTCACCTCGCTGCACAATTACTTGCTAACACAATCCCGAATCAACTACTTGACTATCAAACCCAGTGGCCACCGTTACTGAGGGCGCGTTACGGCACTGCTTTCTCGATCGCACGCAGGCTTGCCGGTTTCTTGACTGTACCTAAGTTCTTACCAACATTTGGTCCGGTTGGGATGCGTTCGCGCGTGCTGATGACCGTCGCACTTCGGGTGATGGGCAACTTGATTACCGAAGAAGACAAAGACACCACGGCGCGGCTTTGGCGCACTGCGGGCCGAGCCAGCGTGCGACTTGATGAGCGCCCACCATTTAGTTAACAGGTTTGCGGCACCTCACAGATGCCGTATCTAAAAAGTGAAGTCTTCTTGCAGCACACCTTCTTGCAACGACATCCTCAGTGGGTCCATGCGCAGCACCGCCGGTGGGCCATCTAGTAGCGGTGGCATCTGGCCCATTAGTACGGCGAATCCGCCCGACCGGCGATGATCGTTTTCGGCGTTCTCATCCTTAAAAACCTCATACAGCCAAACAATATTTTCGGAGTCTGGGTCAAGTGAAACAACGAATACTTCGGTGCCGGGCTCCTCTGCGATGCCATCGGTATAAGTGTTAAGAAGCTCAAGAAGTGCGGGGCGAAGGCCCTCATTGCAGGTGAGGCGCACCAGCAAACTGCGCCGTCCGACAAGTAATACCTGCTTCGGCGAATCAGGCAACATTGGCCAGATACCACTCGTAGGTGCTTGCTAGCCCGTCACGAAGTGAGATTTGCGGCTTCCAGCCGAGCTCATTAATCCGAGTGGTGTCGAGCAGTTTACGTGGCATGCCATCCGGTTTGGCTGAATCCCATTCGATGTCACCTTGGTAACCGATTACCGAAGCAACCGTCTCGGCGAGTTCTTTGATCGGCATATCGTCGCCGAGACCAACGTTGATGGTGTCGGGAGAGTCGTAATTTTGCAGCAGTACCAGGCATGCTTGGGCAAGATCATCAACATGCAAGAACTCACGCCGCGGTGTGCCGGTGCCCCAAACGGTAACGCTGGGTGCATTTGAAACCTTCGCTTCATGGAAGCGGCGGATAAATGCGGGGAGTACATGTGAACTTTGCAGATCGAAATTATCGCGCGGGCCATAAAGGTTGGTTGGCATCGCCGAAATCCACCTGCGGTCGTATTGGGTTCGGTGCGCCTCGATGTAGAAAATTCCGGCGATCTTAGCCATGGCATAAGCCTGATTAGTCGGCTCGAGGGGGCCGGTCATTAGCGATGACTCGCGAATCGGCTGAGTCGCATGCCGTGGATAAATACACGATGAGCCAAGGAACAGCAGTCGCTCGGTGTCAGCTGCGTGCGCTGCGTCCATCACATTAGTTTGAATGAGCATGTTGTCGCGCAGGAACTCAACTGGGTACGTGGAGTTAGCCATAATGCCACCGACTTTTGCCGCCGCGTCGATGATGACATCGGGCTTGGCTTCATTGATGGCGTCAAAGGTGGCACCGCGATCACATAGGTCAAGTTCGGCTGAGCGCCACCCGATCAGCCTGCCAACGCCTTCGGCCTCGAGTGCTCGCCAGATCGCCGAGCCCACAAGGCCGTTGTGCCCGGCAATATAGACAGAGACCTCGCTCCACGGAAAGGTCTGTTGCATGGTTCATTCTTACACAGTTGCGCAGGGGGAGGCTGCGGCTGCAACAATCAGGGCTGGGAGGTTCTGATGAGGGTCATCACACTTGAGCAATTGCCGTCGGTACTGGGGCATTTGCCGAAAAATCCAAGGGTTATTACGTCGGGTAATTTCGCTACTCCTCGGGCGCTACTTGCCGCCTTCGATTCGGTCGTGCCGGAGTATCGCCTTCATATGTTAAATGCTCACCAGCCGATACCAGACCGTGAAGGGGTCACCTACGAGACCGCTTTTGTTGGCCCGGCCATGCGCAACCATCCCCATCTTCGCTATCTGCCATCACGATTGTCACTACTGCCGGTTCTAGTCCGTGACCATGTGCGCCCTGATGTGGTTCTCATCAATACCTCAAGGCGCCATTACGACACTGTTAGTTTGGGCATTGAAGTAAATATGTTGCCGATGGCGATCGAAACCGCAAGAGCGTACGGCGGCGTAGTTATTGCCCAGTCGAATGCGAGCATGCCCTATACCTACGGCGACGCACAGATTTACGAGAGTGAAATCGACTTTCTAATTGAAGTCGACGAACCATTGGCAACCCATGATCCGGTAGAAGCTGACAGCACCTCCCAAGGGATTGGTGATCGCATCGCAGCTCAAATATCTGATGGGTCCACTTTGCAGTTGGGTATTGGCGGAGTTCCGGATGCAGTGCTCGGGGCACTCATCAAGCGTAAAGGCCTTCGCATCTGGACAGAAATGTTTAGTGATGGGGTGTTAAACCTTCACAAGGTAGGCGCTCTCGATGAAGATATACCGATCACCGCATCTTTCATTTTTGGATCGAGTGAGCTTTATGAATGGCTCAACTTGAATCGTCGCGTGCGCATGATGCGCACGGAAATTGCTAACAATCCAGCTGCTATTGCTCGTCAAGCCTTGATGACAAGCGTAAATGGAGCCCTACAAGTTGATCTATTCGATCAAGCAAATGCGAGCCGGCTCAAAGGTCGGATCTATTCGGGATTTGGTGGCGCACCTGACTTCACTTCTGGAGCCCTGCATGCTCGTGGAGGCCAGTCATTCGTCGCGTTACCGTCATGGCATCCGAAAGCGAATGTCTCGACGATAGTGCCGTTGCTGACCGATCCGGTCACCACTTTGCAACATAGTGCGGTGGTAACCGAGAACGGTATAGCTGAGGTATTCGGTCGCACCCAAGGTGAGCAGGCCAACAACATCATTGAGCAGGCCGCACATCCAGATGCCCGGGAGGAATTACGCGAGCAGGCCCACGCCTTCGGCCTGCTCTAAAACCAACGCAGGGCATAAATTCAACATGCGCACAAAGTTAGCTAGGCGTAACGATTAGGTAGTCCTGCGCCAGTGGCACTGCATCGTGCCCTGGCCAATAGCCAGGCTCGAAGGTAACTATGCGCAAACCCGCCTCTTCGACGAGCTTCGTGAAGTAAGCGCGCCCATAAGCGATCGCCGCGGCAGGCCGTGCCTGCAGGCGCCAGCGCACCGCGCTGTCAGGATCACCAAATGGGAATGCCGGTGTTTGAAACAAAGGATCGGTGTCGTCGAAAAGAAATGCGGTGAGTAGGGCGCGGCCGGTTGGCGCGAGTACCCGCCGCGTCTGAGCTAAGTAGTGCTCTACTTCGGCCGGTAGTAGATGGGTGAAGAGCGACTTAGCAAGCTCGAAGTCGATGCTTTCGGATTCAACGGGGAACGAAAATGCATCAAGGGGAGTTGTCGCTTTCCCGTATGAGGACGAAACGTCGGCGTAAACAAATGTGAACCGTGGGTCCTTAGCAAAGTGTTTCGTGCACCATTTGATCGACGGTTCGTGAACATCGAATCCGGTATACCGAAACCCGGAGCCCATCCGCGGCTGCCACTGCAAGGCCATGGCTGCTGCGCCGCACCCGGCGTCAAGTACATTCGAATCCGGAGTTAGCAAGCCGAGTCGATCTATGGCATCTGACATGTGAAGGGCTGCTGCTTCAAAAATACTCGCGCGCCCAGCATGGCGCCGAAGTGGCAGTGGCGGGAGGGCGGTTCGGCCCTGTAGGCGCCGCAGTCCAGCATCAACTGGTGAGAGTGCCCAGAGACTGGCATTGCGAGTGCTGCGCAAGGCCTCAATAGCCGGTGCGGGTAGATGCGAAGTAAGTGAAGCCATGATGGGTGCAGTCAATCACATAACCCAGATAGGCTCGGTTCGTGTTCAAGAAGAAAACCCCATTGGTTTTGCCCCCGGGTAAGTACCGCATGGGTGGTGCGCACTTCAAGGACGACACCGCGTTCATCGCCACGGCGGTCAATGACGTCAAGCGCCTAGCCGACTACTGCGGCTTAACTACAGCCTCATCATTACTGGATTGGGGCTGCG
>JBIIOU010000172.1:0-4605 GCA_044336815.1 Candidatus Nanopelagicales bacterium
GGCTTTAACCGCGGTGGTAATTGCCTTAACCAATATCGCTTTTACCGCGATCTATTACGCGTTGGTGCCCGGGCCTTGGCTTGAAGCACCGCATTACGTCGCCAAATTATGGCCGGGCTCACTCGCAGCTATCGGGCTGGCCGCTGCCGTACTTTTGCAGCGCCGCAATCTCCCGTCCGCAGCACTGCTAGTTCCGCTGGCAGCCCTTCCGCTCATTTTATGGAGTGGTAGGTGGGCAGAAGTTATCGAGCGTCCAGTCGGCGCATTGATCGCGCTACTAATCTGCGTAGGCTTTGCGGTTGCGGCCAGCATCACACGTCGGTCAGGTGACTTAACTTCGGCACTTGCCGTGCTTGTTGCCCTCGCAATAACCGCAATCGGCATGCAGTTACTCCAGAACGGGCGCGGACTAACCGGCATCTACGGCCAGTACCCATTTCGCGCGGCCTACGTGGATTTCAGCGGCGAACAAATCATGCGCGAAAAGATTAAGGCCGAGCAATGGATCATCGACAACACTTCCGCCGCTGACACCGTCGGCATCTGGACCGACCCAGACCACCAGATGGCAGCGGTTGCCGCGATGCAACTTTGGGGTTACAACAACGTCTCCACCGAAGCAGAACTCACCCGTGATGAGGTTGATCGCCTCGAGCTCAGCACGCCAACCGCTATCGCCATGTATGCACCAACCCGCGAACAAGTTGATCTATTTTGGAGCAGTATTCCGCCGTGGGCGCGGCCTTCACCGCCGGAGTGCACCACGGTAAAGATTCCTGGCATCGGTGTCCAGGATGCTTATGTGTGCCTTACCCACTTACGCTGGGTGGGCTGATAGGCCGATCAGCAGTCGACTAACTCAAGGGTTCCGGTGTGGACGTCATATATTGCGCCCGCCACAGCAACCGCCTCGGGTATAAGTGGAAATGACCGAATACGCGTGACATCAGTAATCAGTGCCGCCCGCTGGTCGGTAACTGTCCGAAATTCAAGGCTTCTCGTGTCGACACCATATTGCTCAGAAATCGTTGCATGGATCTCCGACTCCTGTGCCTGCGCCATCCGGCAATCGGTATGCGGCATTACCAAAATGCGCTCGACACCGAGTAGGTAACTCGCCAAGACCAAAGTCCGTAAAACGTCCTCGGTGACGCGGGCACCGGCATTGCGCAAAATCTTGGCATCCCCGGCATCCATACCCACAACGTCCAGCGGGCTAATACGTGAATCCATGCAGGTGACGATGGCCAAGCCCCGTTGGGCCCGACCGGGTTGCCCCGCGAAAGCGAAGCCAGCGGCAAACTCTCGATTGGCCTCGATTACATCAGCGAATGACTCGGCAGGGAAAGGTGAAGTCATGCGGCGAGTGTACCTAGGCTCGGTACGCGACAATGGGACCTATGTCAGCCGCGGCCCCAAAGCCCCCACATCCGGGCCCTGCCGAAATTGGCCTGCGAGTCACCATGCGACTACATGAGTCCGGTGGCCCTACCGAGTTACTCGGTTTCCTCGAAACTTTGACGACTATCCGTAAGCGAAATGGCGAGATCGTCACCTTTGACCCCGAGCAGGTAGTGGCGTGGCGCATTGTTTTACCCCCCACTAAAGGTTGAGTTAAAGCATTCACATGAAGTCCACATGTTTGCCCAAGGACTAACACAAATATGCGGGGCATTCTTGCCTTAACCGACCAAGGGCCCCACCGATGGGACCCTGAAAAAAGGAGAATTCCATGAACCGCAATGTAAAATGGGGTACCCGCGCCGCAGTAGCCGTAGGTACACTCGCACTCGTTATTGGCGCTGGAGTTGGCACGGCGTCTGCCGCTGGCAACGGTGGCGGTGGGCCCAAGGGCGCCGCACTCTCAGCACTCGTGACCGCCGGCACCATCACCGAAGCGCAAAAAGAAGAGTTCAGGTACGAAATGCACGAGGCCAAAGAAGCCGCAGAAGCAAGTGGCGTGAAGGTTGATTGCGCTGTCATTGAAGCCAGCGTGCTCAGCGGATTGGTAAGCGAAGGCACGTTGACCCAGTCACAGGCCGATGCCATCAAGGCTGCCCGGCCTGCACGCCCAGAGCGCTCGGCGAGCACCACGAGCACTACCGGTACTACGGGCGCCGCACGCACCGGTGGTGGCCCACTCGCCGCACTCGTTGCGAACGGCACCATCACGTCGGCCCAGGCCGATGCCATAAAGGCGGCCCACCAAGATCGCCCGGCGGGTTCCCGAAACGGTGGTACCCGACCAGCTCCGGTGCCAGCCAGCTAATTTAATGATTGCGACGGCGGCCGGGCCCTTACTGGGCCTGGCCGCCGTACAGTTGACCCGCAACTCGTTGGGTAGCGACTTGGGCACCAATGACCATGACACGGGGAGGGCCAATGACCACCACCGTATTGGTCGTTGACGATGAGCCCAACGTAAACGATCTAATCTGCGATGCCTTGCGACTTGCCGGCTACCAGACGGTCTCGGCATCCCATGGCATGGCAGCACTGCACATCTTGCGCGAATCCCCCATCGCCCTTGTCGTACTAGATATCAACATGCCCAAGATGGACGGCTACGAAGTACTAACTCGAATGCGGGCCTCCGGCGATGCAACTCCAGTGATCATCTTGACCGCTCGGCAAGATCGAGACGACACCAATGCCGGATTCAAGCTTGGAGCCGATGACTTCGTCAAGAAGCCTTTCGGCATCGAAGAGTTGACACTTCGAGTCGCGGCGGTGCTGCGTCGATCACGCGGCCAGCAGACCTCATCCGCAATCCGCGTTGGCTCATTGACACTCGACCCAGATACGCACGAGGCAACTTGCAATGAAGAGGTGCTAGAACTCTCTGCCACCGAGTTTCGCCTACTACAGGTGTTGATGGAAAATGCCAACAGAGTAATGACCAAAGACCAATTGTTACGCCAGATCTGGGGGTTTGATGCTGGCACTGAAACGACCGTACTTGAAACTTATATTTCCTACCTCCGCAAGAAGCTCGGCGCCGGTGTAACTATTAGAACCGTACGCGGGGTCGGCTACCAATTGCTTGCTGATAAGAGCAAATCATGAGCCTTAGATCCCGAATCACGATCCTGACGGCGTTACTGATTCTCTTCTCAACTGCCGTTCTTGGCGCCTTTGTGTATTTCACGGCATCAAGTATTCAATACCAAACTATCGACAACGGCCTACGATCAGCGGTCGCGGATGCCAGAATCCAAAGTCTCTCCAATAACCCTCGCCCCGCCCCGCCCGACTCCGCATCGCCCGATGCCTACAGCCAAATTGCGATTGCCCGGGTTAATCGCGACAACACGATCACCGTGCTGCGCCAAGCTGGATACAGCTCAGACCCTCTACCATTCCCGACTTTGACGGCAGCCCAGCTGGCCCAGTCTCAGCAAACAGCAATAACCGTTCCTGGTGAGGTGACTTATCGCGTTGTGGCGCGCCAGCCCGACCCCAGAAGGGCGATGGCGGTGGCCGCCACCCCCTTGACGGACGTAGAAAGTAATCTGAAACAGCTCGCGATTTCGATTATCACCGCGGTTGCCCTGGTCACAATTATCGGCGCCCTCACCTCTTGGGCCGTGGTGCGCAAGTTCTTCCGCCCGGTGGATGCAATGGTCGACTCGGCTCAAGCGATAGCACAAGGTGATACCCAGCGGCGGGTACCAACGGCCCAACCCGGCACCGAACTTGGTGAACTGTCGGTAGCGCTAAATGCGATGATCGGTGCCTTAACCGAGTCAATCACTAGAGTCGAAGCATCCGAAGTCCAACTTCGGAAGTTTGTCTCCAACGCCTCACATGAGATTCGGACCCCACTTACGGTCATCCGAGGCTACGTCGAGCTCCTACAAAGTGAAAGTCCGGATGCATCTGACTTGCAGACAAGGGCGCTCACTCGTATTGCTACCGAGAGTCACCGACTCGAAGGTCTGGTCACCCAACTCTTGGTTTTGGAGAATATGGATTCTCTCGCCAAACAGGAGTTTGCGGAATTTGATCTGTCGCAAATCGTCCGTGATTTTTTTGATGATTTAACCGCCCTGAACCCTGGCAGACCCATCCTGCTTGATCTCGGCAGTTGCTTCATAAATGGTGAACCCAACGCTTGGCGCCAATTAGTCTCTAACCTCGTACAAAACATTTCACGGCATACCCCGCCTGACGGGGCGGTCGAAGTGCATTTAATCCAACATGACGGCGAAACAGTCTTGACGGTTGACGATGCGGGCCCCGGTATCCCTATTGGGCAACGTGAGGCGGTGCTCCAACGATTCACCCGGCTAGATGAAACCCCATCAACCTCAAGTGGGGGTTTCGGTTTAGGCATGAGCATCATTGGCGCGGTCATTGCGGCCCATGGCGGGCGTCTTGAACTCCTAGACAGCCCACTAGGTGGCCTGCGCGTCCAGATCACCATCCCTGCCCCATAGGGCAGGCACGGCCGCATTCCCGTAAAACCCACATCTTTTGCTGGGCCAATTCGGAGCTTCACCCGCGATGCTCGCTCTAAGAATCCAAACTTAGGAGGCGCAATGCCAGAGAAATCAAGAATTATTTCCGCTACCAACCTGTCGCGCCGTGCGCTACTCGCCCCAC
>JBIIOU010000173.1:0-4585 GCA_044336815.1 Candidatus Nanopelagicales bacterium
TTTGGGTGCTTACCTCGTTGAGGTGCGCAGGGCCGAGTGGGTGCACTGGCTAACCCTGTTTGTCTGGCTGCCGCTCATCTTCTTCAACCCATGGTGGCTGACCTTGGTATTCGCCATTATCGTCATCTCAGGTAACACCATCTATATAGCCATCTTGCGCCACAATCGGCTTCGGCTCACCGGAATCTTGGAAAGCAGGCAGGCATGACCGATCAAGCGGTGAGTGACCCGGTATCAATCACGAACCGGTAGCGCACATCGCTCTTGAGTACCCGCTCCCAGGCTTCATTAACCTGTTGGACCGCAATGACTTCGACATCGCTACCAAAACCATGCTTGGCGCAGAAATTCAACATCTCCTGATTTTCGGCGATGCCACCGATATTTGACCCGGCTAGGGATCTCCGTTGGCCCGTGAGGGCGAATGCACCCACCGACAGCGGCTTCTCGGGCAGCCCTACTACACACATGGTGCCTTGCAGTGCGATGAGCGACAGGTAACGATCAAGTTCGATATCCGCCGAAATAGTATTGATAATCAAATCAAATGAATTGCGAGCACCTTTCATGGCCTTTGAGTCACTCGACAAAATGAAATTGTCGGCTCCCAAACGCCTAGCGTCTTCCTCTTTGCCGGGCGAGTGACTTATCAAAGTGACGTCTGCGCCCATGGCGTGTGCGATTTTTACTCCCATGTGCCCAAGGCCACCCAGGCCCATAATGCCAACTCGTTTGCCAGGGCCGGCCTGCCAGTAGCGAAGAGGCGAATACAAGGTGATACCGGCGCATAGCAGCGGCGCTGCGACATCCAATGGCAGATTGGCCGGGATAGTCAGACCGTAGTTTTCGTCGACGACGATGTGTGTTGAATAACCACCGTAGGTCGGGGTCGTTAAGTCAGCCTCAACCCCGTTATAGGTCAGCACCATGTGGCCAAGGCAATATTGCTCAAGCCCGGCCTTGCAGTTCTCGCACTCACGGCAAGTGTCGACAAAGCAGCCGACACCGGCGTGATCTCCGACCTTGAATTTAGTCACGGCATTGCCCACATGGGTCACGACACCCGCGATTTCATGCCCGGGCACCATCGGGAAGATTGCAGTGCCCCAGTCCTCATGGGCTTGATGGATATCCGAATGGCAGATACCAGCGAACTTGATATCAATCAAGATGTCGTGGGCACCGACCTCGCGCTGGCCAAATACAAATGGCGCCAATGGCGCATTCGGCGCTGGGGTGGCGTAGGCGGTGATATCCATTGGTTTCCTCACAAAATTTGAATAGGTCAGAATAGAAAGAGTGCGCACGGTGATTGTGTCGTGTCATATTCTACCCGCGATATGGCCCCTGTGCGACGTGCTCATCGGCGCAAACCGTAGGGCCGCAACCGACGCTGGTCGAGTGTGAACCGATTACACGGGGCTCGGGAGAGATCCCGCCTCCTCTTCAGCACTAACGCGACGAGACGTCTCAGCGAGCACTACTCCAGCGATAACAACGCAACCGCCCAGCGCTTGCATCCAGGTGAGCATTTCACCGAGTACGTAAATAGCGATCAAGCCAGCCCAAAGCGGCTCGGTAGTTGCGACGATGCCGGCCCGTTGCGCACCGATCCGGCGCAGTGAGCCGAGTACCAAAAGGAACGGGATCACGGTTCCCAGAAGTACCCCCCAAAGCATGATGCCCCAGATTGGCAGTGCCGGGAAATCGGTTGTTTCGGGCACTGACATTTCAGTGAGAACGGAAAATGGGAAACTCCACCAAGGTTGCAAGATGGCCCATGTTGCCGAGGCAAAAATAAATCCCCACATGGTTAATGAGACCCCGTCGCGTCGTTCTTGACCGGCTTCACCGAGCAGCCAGTAGAGCGCGAGAGCCAAGGCCAGTGCGAAACCGGCGAGCACGCCGAGAATGTCGAAACGAAGGCCTAGCCAGACTTGCGATACCAGCCCGAGCCCGATCAGGATGAGTGCAATGGCTAGCCAAAGCCTGTTACTTACCGGCTGCTTCGTACCGAATCGCACCCAGAGCGCCACTACCACCGGAGCCAAGAACGCGAGCAGCGTGCCGAGCCCAAGTGGGAGCCGCGACACGGTGAAGAAATAAAGGAATTGCACCAAGACAAATGCAATGACCCCGTACGCCAGCAGGAATGGAAGCTCACCCCGCTGAATGCGAAATCCACCGCGATTAGTCAGCAGCACGAAAATCACCAGCACGACCATGGAGCCACTGTTTCGAAGTTGCGTGAGGTGTGCTGGGTCGAGACCGGCACCCATGGCAAGTTTAGAAATTGATCCATTTAGTGCAAACAAAAAAGCGGCGAGTAAATACATGCCGATACCAATAGCATCGACGTTACGTGCTTGGGGCGCCAAGCTAGTCGTCACGATTCGGTTTTTAGTAGCCAAGCGCGTGCGCCGCCAACCAGGGCTGCGGCGTTGGGCACGATGACAACGTCGTCTCCGATGCGACTGAGAATCACGGGCGTGATGTGCCGGCTATTGCCGCCACCTAAATAGAGCCGATCCCACATGAACACCGGGCGCAGCCCTTCGATCATGCGCCCAATGCGCCGCGACCAAAGCGCATCACCTAGTCGTCGGCGCTCATGCTCACCGATGTAGGTGTCATATGACAAACCCCAGCGCACCGGAGCCTGCGATAACTCAAGGTGCGGTGCTAGGCGGCCGCCGTCATAAACAGCTGAACCCAAACCGGTGCCTAATGTCAGCACCACTTCGAGTCCTTGCCCGGCCACTACTCCGGCGCCATGCACCTCTGCGTCGTTTAACACGATGGTGGGGCAACCGAAAGCCTCGGTCAATGCCGCTTTGGCGTCAAAGCCCTCCCACTCCAAAACTAGCTCCGGCATTACCCGGGTGCGGGGGCCCGAGCGCGTGACGTAGTGGGGCGTGGTGACCACCACCCCGTGGCGGATCATCCCCGGTAGGCCGACCGTGGCCCGATCGGCCGTGGGCAAGGCTGCGGCAAGATCAACCAAAGTCTGCACAAAGAGGGCGGTTGACAAGGGATAGGGGGTTTGCACCCGGATCGGTTGGGCGCGCATGGTGCCCGACTCGTCAAGGACCGAACCCTTGATTCCGCCGCCCCCGCAGTCAATCGCCAATGTGGTTGTCACGAGACCCAAGTGTGCCCGACGCCTGCCGAGGCGCGTGACCGCACCCGATACCCTTATCGGGCTGCTCCACAGATTGCTCGACCTATCTCTCGACCCAACAGGTCAGAAATCTATGGTTCCCAGCGTGGAGGCGTCGCCTAGTCCGGTCTATGGCGCCGCACTGCTAATGCGGTTTGGGTTTTAACACCCATCGGGAGTTCAAATCTCCCCGCCTCCGCCACCTAGGCCCCGATGGCTTATGTCAACGGGGCCAAGTGTTTGGGTCACAGGTCGCGGCCTAACCGACCGTCAAGACACCGTTCCTCAACCGTGAGCGCACAGGTGCCAATGCGCGACCGGCGGGCCCACTTATAAAGGCGCCGTCTAACTCGAATTGGGATCCGTGTGCCGGGCAGAGCCATTCACTGCCGGTGTCGCGCACGGTGACTCCCGCGTGGGGGCAGCGCAGGTTCAGCGCGGTGTAGGTCGAAGCCCCAGTGCAAACCACTGCTGTTGGAATGCCCTTGACCGTCCCTAGGTTCACCACGCCATCTACTTGTTGCAAGCCGGGGATTTGCGCGACCGTGACTTCTACTTGGCCGTTCTTTTTGCGCTTGATGCCGGTGGCCGCATCGGCCGAATCGGCGAGTAGTGCGGCACCGAGTCCGGCGCCCACGAGGGCGCAGGCACCGGTCAGAAATTGCCTTCGAGTTGGCTCCATAGCCGATTATTACACGGCTGGGTTTGCCATTAATTAATGTTAGGATTGATCCATGACAATTTGCGCCGAGGGCAGTATCACGACGAGCATGAATATTGACGATGCGAAAGCGTTGGTTCACTCAAACCTGGCAGCCGCCGGTCTCACGGTAGAGACAGATGATGCCGATGCGGTGGCCGGCAAGGGTGGAAAACTGCTTAAGTACCGCCTCCTTGGGATTTGGTTTATGCATACCGATGAACTGCCCATCAGATTCGATGTGGAATTTACTGAGACTGAGGCCGGTACGCTAGTCAGCGCGGAGGTCCACGATCGCCAAGGGGTCGGTATCCAACTGGGGCAAGTGCTCGACCCTGGCAAGTACGAAGCTGCTGGCCAAGCTGCGATTGCAGAGGCATTCAAAGGGCTTACCAGTTAGTGAATTCTTACTAGTGGTTAAAGCAATTGCGTGATGTAGATAGCGGCAACGAGTAGCAGCACGCCACCGGCCCGATACCACAGCCGCATATTTGGGCGCAGGTACCAGCGAGTATCACCCTCGATTGGCTCACGCCCGAACATGCCAAGGGCCGCGAGCAATAGGCCGGGTAGCAACATGAAGACGAATGTGAATCGGGCAAGGTCGGCGTTAGTTCCCAGCACCAATGTCAACAGCGTGGTAACACCGAGTGAGATCAGCAAGATCAATACCATTTTCGGGATACCAACCGGCACGGCATGAAAGAGTTTCGGATTGTTCGGCA
>JBIIOU010000174.1:0-4569 GCA_044336815.1 Candidatus Nanopelagicales bacterium
GATGACCTCAACGTGCTCACCAAGGCCTGCGGTCGGCACGGTGACTCCATCGCGGAGTAAGCCGATTACTCTTGCTTCACTCGCGGCTTCAAGATAGCCGGTGAATTCTGTAGTGCCGCCAACCTGCAGGATATCGCGATATTCGGTGGTAGCGGTCAAGCCCACTTTGCGATCACGCGCATCGGCCTTTGCGCGTTCACGCTGCTGCCCCATTAACTGGCGGAAGGCTTCTTCATCAACGACAAGGCCTTGCTCGGCGGCCATCTCAAGGGTGAGATCAAATGGAAACCCGTAGGTGTCATGAAGCGCGAAGGCTTTGGCCCCTGGCAAAGTGTTGCTGCCGCGATCCTTAACCTGCTGCACAGCATCATCAAATATTGTCGTGCCGGTCTTCAAAGTTTGCAAGAATACGGCTTCTTCACCGGCCGCGATCTGTCTGATGCGGTTGGCTTCATCGTTGAGCTCTGGGTATTGCGGCGCCATTGCCAGCACAGTGGCATCAATCAACTCAGGCATCGCAGGGTCACCGGCGCCCAAGAGCCGCATCATTCGAATAGTTCGGCGCATGATTCGGCGCAAGACATAGCCGCGCCCCTCATTACCGGGTATCACGCCATCGCCGATCAAGAACGCACAGGTGCGAGCGTGATCAGCGACTACGCGCAGTGCGACATCGTCCTTGGTGTTTTGCCCATAGACCGCACCGGATAGTTCACAGGCCCGATCTAAAATCCCGCGGGTGGTGTCGATTTCATAAATGTTCTCAACACCTTGAAGTAGCGCAGCCATGCGCTCCAGGCCCATGCCGGTATCAATATTTTGCGCTGGCAGATCCCCCAGAATCGGATAGTCCTCCTTTGCAGGCCCCGCCCCACGCTCTGACTGCATGAAGACTAGGTTCCAGACCTCGAGGTAACGGTCTTCATCAACAATCGGGCCACCATCTAGGCCGTACTCGCTACCTCGGTCGTAATAGATTTCCGAGCAAGGACCACATGGGCCCGGTACTCCCATCGACCAGAAATTATCAGCCATGCCACGGCGTTGAATCCGATCAAGCGGTAATCCAACCTCTTTATGCCAAATGTCGATGGCTTCATCATCATCTAGGTAGACCGTTGCCCACAGCCGATCTTCAGGGAACCCGTATCCGCCATCTGCGATCGATCTGGTTAGTAGATCCCAAGCGAACGGAATCGCTTCAGCCTTAAAGTAATCGCCGAAGGAAAAGTTGCCCGCCATCTGAAAGAACGAGGCGTGCCTAGTCGTCTTACCAACCTCTTCAATATCTAAGGTGCGAACGACTTTTTGCACACTCGTAGCCCGCGGGTATGGCGCCGGTGCCTCGCCCAAGAAATAGGGCTTGAACGGCACCATGCCGGCATTAACAAAAAGCAGGGTCGGGTCGTCAAGAAGTAATGAAGCCGATGGCACGATTTGATGCCCGCGATCTGCAAAGTAACGCAGGAAACGACTTCGAATCTCAGCGGAATCCATCAGCCACGTACCTTTGACGCTGCTTGCCCCGGCACCGCACGCGGTGCAACTCGGTGCTCACCGGCAATTAGGGCGCGAGCGGTGGCCAAAGTTGAAGCCGCGGATAGACCAACCTGCTGGGCGCTGGCCACTACGCCATGCTCTCGCGCATCAGCCAAGAATTTTTGGCCCTGGCGGTAGAGCACCACCCCGCCCGCAGCACCTACCGCGGTCCAAAACAACCTGCGCACGACTACTCCCAAACCGGCTAATGACTCCTGAACCCTTTGACCCAACCTTATCCGGCCGGCTCCCCGCGCCGCGCTTGCTCTAGGCGTGCGGCCACCTGCGCCCAATGGGCCTCGGCTCCATGTGAAGTGGGCTGGTAGTAATGCGAATTAAGCAAAATATCGGGTAGGTACTGCTGCTCGGCGACGCCGCCCGGTAAATCGTGGGGGTAGATGTAGGTCTGGCCGTGGCCCAGTGCCGCCGCACCCGGGTAGTGGGCATCGCGTAGCCAAGGGGGCACGGATCCAACAACCCCACGCTTTACGTCACCGGTCGCTGCCCCAATCGCGAGCACCACGGCATTTGATTTTGGCGCAAGGGCGGCGTGGATCGTGGCGTGGGCCAAAATAATCTGCGCCTCTGGCATGCCCACTAAAGCAACAGCGGAGGCGGCGGCAACCGCGGTCTGTAACACACTTGAGTCAGCCATCCCGATGTCTTCACTGGCCAAGATCATCAAACGTCGAGCCACAAACCTTGGGTCTTCGCCGGCTTCAAGCATGCGGGCCAAATAGTGGAGGGCCGCATCTACGTCACTTCCGCGCACACTCTTTATAAAAGCGCTGATTACGTCATAGTGCTGATCACCATCTTTGTCATACCTAAGTGCCACATGCTGCACCGCTTGTTCAATATTTTCCAGTTCCAGAACCCCACCCCCGACTGGAAGCAGTGGTGCCGAAGCAGCTTCTAGGGCCGTGAGCGCCCTTCGCGCATCCCCAATTGACATTCGCGCCAAAGCGACCACCGCTTCATCTGAGATGGTGACCCGATCACCAAGCCCTCGAGGATCACTAACAGCACGACGGATAAGTACTTCCAAATCCGGCTCAGTAAGGGGTTGGAGGGTAATCACCACACTGCGCGATAGCAGTGGCGCGATCACCGAGAAACTCGGGTTCTCGGTCGTGGCCGCGATTAAAGTCACCCAACCATTTTCAACCGCTGGCAATAATGCGTCCTGTTGACTCTTTGAAAAGCGATGCACCTCATCAATAAATAAGACCGTGCCACGTCCGTGCATTGCTAACTGGTCTCGGGCGGTGTCAATGACCTCCCGCACATCCTTTACCCCGGCAGTCACCGCGGAAAGTTGCGTAAAGGTTCGCCCCGAAGCTAATGACACCAAGGAGGCTAGGGTCGTCTTTCCGGTACCAGGTGGGCCCCACAAAATAACCGACACACTGTGCTCTGAACTTTCCAGCATCGTTCGCAGCGGGGATCCGGGCTGCAGGACACCGCCTTGCCCGATGACCTCATCGATGGTTCGCGGGCGCATTCGCACTGCCAACGGAGCTGAAGCCCGTTGCGGGGACAGCCCGTCATCGAATAACGTCATTTCGCAACCCTAAACTAAAGCCATGCCAGCAAACCCGACTATTTAAAGCCTGTTGACGGCCGCAGCGCTGGCCAATGAGCCACGCTAGCGGGCGTAATGGTTAAAGTCATGGGCACCGTTATCTGGAATGGGAGTTTTGCTCTTGCCTTTTGGCGGTTTCGGTGTTCCAATGAAATGAATAGCGCATCCTGGCGCCGCCAGCGTTTCCACAATTACTGACGAAAAGGACGTAAATCTGATGCCAAATATTGATATTGCTACCCCAGTTAGTTCAGCGCCAACTGATCGGCTCGCACTCGGTGTTGGTTGGGTGCGCCCCGGTGTGGCCGGTATCGGCGGCACCCTAAACCCCTCCGGCTACAACTCTGGGGCGTACTGCTTTGAGGGTAATGAATAGTAGAACTCTTCCCTATCGCTAGGTGGGGTGTTTAAACCCTGTTGCTGGCCCCTGGCCGCTGTTGGTGTGGGGCCAGTTGTAAACGGAGAGTGAAATCGAACGCCCCAAGTAGTAGAAGTCGAACCTACGTCGCACAGGTAGCCCCGTTACCCCCGCGCGCATCTTCGCACTTGGGAACTTTTTGCTAAACCCTTGGTTTTAGGTCGGGAGTGTTCTAGCATCATTTTCAGATGCCCGCTTGGGTATTGGCCCTTTGACCTGTTGGAGCATGAGATGCCAAATAGTGATGTTGCTACCCCTGTAAGTTCGGCGCCATCTGATCGGCTCGCACTCGGTGTTGGTTGGGTGCGGCCGGGTGTGGCCGGTATCGGCGGCACACTAAACCCCTCCGCAACCGCTCTACGAGGATATGATATTCCTGCAACGTGCTTTGAGGATTAGGGAGAGTAGCATCGTTGCCTACCGCTAGGTGGGGTGTTTAAACCCTGCTGCTGGCCCCTGACCGCTCTCGGCCCGGGGCCAGTTGTTTGCGGTAGTGAACTCGAACACCCCAGGTGGTCGAGAATAACGTCATGACGCAACCCTACGAACTGGCAATTATCCTGCGCACTCGCCAGCCCTTAAGGGCCGATTCCAAGGTCTGATCTGTTTGCCGGAGGCCTTTCTTCGGGTCCGCTCACATTCTCGGTCGCGTTAGCAGGCTAATCGCTGTGCCGCCGAGGTTACTTAGCCTCAACTGACGGTTCGCGCAGCCATCCTGTTCAGGCGCCCAGATCGATAAACCCCTACCTCGTTGAATCCAAGTGCTGAATAGACCCGACGACCGGGCTCATTCCCTGCGAACATTTCTAAAAATATCATCGGTACTTCATCGGCTATCGCTTCGGTGATAAGGGCGTTACACACCTCTCGGGCAAGGCCAGCGCCCCGGGCACTTGGGTGAGTGCAGATACTAACTAGGTGGGCGGCACCGTTTGCGCTGCGAACATGCGCACCCACCGACAGCAACTCATCTTCGCGCACCACCCCACACCACCGCACAATGTTGTCATTACCCGGAAACACATGT
>JBIIOU010000175.1:0-4568 GCA_044336815.1 Candidatus Nanopelagicales bacterium
ACCTAGCCAACGAAACGCCCATTGCCGCTGCGATCGTCATAGCGGTGATGCCAATGATGGGGTCTATGACAAGGAGGACAATCGCTGCCACGGCACTGATGGAGATGGCAGCACCAATACCGAGGGCGAGTGTCGAGACCCCAGCGCCCATGGATTCAATCGCGAGGGCCCCCTGAGCGATTGAATCCGCGCCGCGCTGGGCGTGGAAAGAGACCGGGAGCCGGATGAGGCGATCCACCACCAATGCGGTTAGTCGCACATTGATTCTGGTGGAGAGACGGAGGGTGAGGATCCCTTGGACTACTTGCAGGGCAACCTGGACGACGAGTGCCATGACAAGGCCGGTCACCACCGCCACTGCCGTGATTGCGTTAAGACCGTTAAGCCCGTTGCCATAAATAGTCATGAGGGAGGGGACGAGAAAGGTCGGCACGAACAACAAAAGGCCTACCAGCAGCACCGCGAGAATGGTGGGCCCCAGTTTGCCGCCAGCGGCCAACAGCCGGCGAAGGACACTCGGGCGCCTGCCGCCAACTTCCAAGGTGTCACCTGGCTGCAAGGAGATCACCACTCCCGTGAAAGAACTGTCAAAGTCAATTTACGCTCACGATTTCACGGAGCACGGTTGACTCGGACTCGATGATCTCGACGTCCACCGCAGCGCCGTAGGCAACTGAATCGTCAGCGGTGATCGATACAAGAACGTAGGTGGCCAAGGGGTCAAGGGCAAGAGCCGTCATCTCGGCAGCCCGCACTCCAGATAGTGGAGTCGTCGACACATTGGAAACCAGGCCCGGGGAATCCAGACCCGCGCTAGTAATCGTCGCCTTCTGCCCGACCTGAATCCCTTGGGCTGCTGCTTCCTCGACAGGGACGAGGACGTTGTCATTGCTTCCCGTGGGAAGGACGGTGAGCAGGGCATCTCCAACCGCAAGTGCTTGGCCGGGAGTGGCAAGGATCTGCCACACGGTGCCTCCACTTGGTGACCTCAAATCGGCGGGCCGCCCGGTGGAGGCGGTTCCGGTTCCCAGCAGCTCACCTTCGATAACGTCCTGGCCCTCGGCGACTTCGAGTTTCCCAAGACTCATATCAACGGGACTTTCCACGCGCACCACACCCGATGTGGCGACCACTCGACCGACCGTCGTCACAGACATCACCAAAGGCGTTCCGGCTGCGTAGATGCCTCCGGCGAGTAGCAGTAGCGCCACCCCGACGAGCGCAACCCAAATCTTGGGTGTGGTGATGGGCAGCAGTTTGTCTATGTGCTTGGGAATGTCCACCCGAGCAAATGCCCTGTCGCGAAAGACTTGGGGCTCCCTCGCCAAATCATCCGGCGACGATTCAGCAACGGCATCGAGGATCGCGTCCATGACGTCCGACGGCTGTCGGCCGCGCACCGGCGATGGTCCCGAATTTGTCACCAGTCCATCCCTTCTCACCGTCTTGCGTATGAGGGTTCGTCACCGGATGTGCTCTTCTGATTAGCGCGCAGCATACTCCGCACCCGCGGAGAACTGAAGAAAACGGTCATTAGGCTGCTGATGCCGTCTACCTACGCGCGCGGCTCGAAAGGAGGGAAGTCAGATGAACACTGATCTCTCAACTTTGGTGTGGGGTGCGCTCATGCCCGGGGTCATTGCTTACCCGGTCGAACCATGGGTGCTGGGCGCAGTTGCCCAAGGCGTGAACGCTGTATGCCTGTTTCAAGATGCCAGTGGCAGCCGGCAGCAAACTCGTGCGACCGTCAAGGCGTTGCGGATGGTCTCATCTAATCTACTCATCACCGTTGACGAAGAGGGCGGCGAGGTGACTCGCCTTCAAGCAGATACCGGTTCGTCTTTCCTCTCTCCTTTTGCTCTTGGTGTCATTTCAGACCCGGAGGTCACTCGCGCAACTGGGCGACTCATCGGCGAGATGTTGCGCACTGCGGGCGTCGACTGGAATTTTGCGCCGGTAGCCGATGTAAACGTCGACCCGCGCAATCCGGTGATTGGCATGCGGTCCTTTGGCGCGGATGCCGAATCGGCGACCATTCATGTCAGTGCATTTATCTCAGGACTTCAGTCGACAGGTGTCATCGCCACTGCCAAGCACTTCCCCGGTCACGGCGACACACATATTGACAGCCACGCATCTCTGCCCAGTCTGTCCGCGACCGTAGAGCTCCTTCGAGCGCGCGAACTCCTTCCATTCAAAGCGGCTATCGGAGCAGGTGTCGGTTCGGTGATGACAGGGCACCTCTTGGTCGCGGCCATCGATGCGGATGCACCCGCCAGTTTGTCGCGAGCAATAACGACCGACCTGTTGCGCGGTGATCTCGGATTTGAAGGCGTAGTCGTGACAGACGCTATCGACATGGGAGCGATTTTGGAAACTTCCGGACAGCTCCCAATGCACGCTGCTGTGGCTTCCTTGCTTGCTGGCGCCGACATCGTTTGCCTAGGCGCAGTCGACCAGGAGCGGGCCACTAAATCTGCCGCGAAGGCGATCTTCGAAGCCGTTGCAAACGGCACCCTCCTGCCCGCAGTGCTCATCACAGCAGCCAAGCGCAGGGCTCAACTCATGAACTTGCGGCGTGAGCCAAACACACACGTCAACGTGCAAGGCGACGAAATACTTGTGGCCGATGCGGCAGAACTTTCTCTGCTCACGCAAGGGGATGCCACTTTGACTCAATCACGAGTTGATGTGCTGAGACTCGGTGCCGAGCGAGGATCTGCGATAGGTGTGACTCCGCGGTCCATCGGCAGCCACCTCCTTGAATTTGGCTTTGATATCCAGTTCATCGACACCGTGGTCGCCCGATCCGATCGGGACCTTGTCATCGAGGTGAGCGACGTTTGGAGGAGCGCCGATCTTCTAAAGGCGCTCTCCGAGGCAGCCCGCGTGCGCCCGGACGCAATCATCGTCGACGTAGGTATGCCGACACCAGTTCTACCAAAGTGTCGCGGAAGTATTACCACGCACGGAATTGGGAAGTTGTCCCTTTCTATTGCGGCCTGCCGACTAACAGGGCGCGATCCAAGACCACTCTTACTGTCGATCCTCGGTGAGGCACGCGCGTAGTGCTACATAATTACCAGCATGACGGGGGTGAATGCTGCCAATTCGAGCGAGTCCGGTTGGACAACCGAGCAACTCACTTCTCATGAGAGCGCATGTCGAGCACTCGATGACTACGCGGCTCCCGGGCGTTCGGCGCTAATGCGCATTCGGACTCAAGGCGCGCAATGGGAACACGGCTTGGATCCCGATAGACCACACCGAGCCGCGAGCCTACTCAAGCTTGGTATAGCTATTGCAATTGAAGATGAGATCAGCGAGGGGTCGATCAATCCGGACACTGAAATCGCGGTGCGTGAATTAGCTCCACTACCTGACGACCATTCGGTGCTCGACCTCTTGCACCCAGAAACCATTTTGAGACTTAGCAACGTCATTGCACTCATGGTCGGCGCAAGCGACAACACGTGCACCCGGTGGCTGCTCTCATTGGTAGGTGTTGATGTGGTTCAGGCCGCAATCGCATCTGTTGGTTGCGTTGCAACAACAATCGAGCGCGAAACTGAAAGCTTCGTCCCGATTACTGGAGTGACGACCTGTCGCGATGCACTGGACCTTCTTCATGTTGCTTCCGACCGCGAGCGATGCCCCATCACGTCCCATGCCCTTAAACATTCGATTCGGAATTCACGGATTCCACTGGGTGCCACCGCATCCGACGTCAGTATCGCCCACAAGACGGGATCACTGTTTGGCCTGGCGCACGACGTCGCCATCTTGGAGTGCGACTCAGGCCAAGTCGACATCGCCTTCCTAACTGATGATCAGCACGACACTCTCGTTGTCGGTTACTCCATGGGGATATGCACGCGTGAAGTACTTGCCGCCTGGGGCTTGGTAACTACTCACACGGTTTCAGTCGTCGGAGAGTAGGCGCAACGACATGCGAAAACTTAGATCGAGCACGGTCGTGGGGATTCTCGCGGCTGGGGCCTGCACGTGTGCGGCACTTTTTTTGGCGCGAGTGGTACGCGCTGAGGCGGCGGCACTAAAGCCAGTTTTTTACACACCCAAGCCCGGAATGCATCCAGCCCTTGTCGTCTTCGGGTGCGAGACCCTGCCAACTGGGCCAAGTCGCGAGTTGTCCGCCCGCTTGTCGCACGCCCACTGGCTTTGGCGACATGACGTTGCGAAGGTCATCGTTGTCAGTGGCGGAGTTGACGGAGAGCTGGACGAGGTTACTGACATGACCACTTTCCTCATCGAGGCTGGAGTTCCGTCCGAGGCGATCATTCAGGGCCGGCCGGGTGGAAACACCCGAGTGACCATTTCCACTATGGCAAGACTCGGGGTGGACGAGTTTCTGGGTCCCTGGATCGCGGTGTCGACGCCATTTCATGCCCGAAGGATTCGCGATGAGGCCCGAAGGGCTGGGATCGATGTCGTGGTGTCGGGCCCCAAAGACAGCCCCGAGACACTCGATCGTGCAGTCCACCGATCTCGGGTAATCACCGAGGCCATCGCAACCGTGTACTACTTGCTTCCGCTAGCAGTGACAGCCC
>JBIIOU010000026.1:0-17625 GCA_044336815.1 Candidatus Nanopelagicales bacterium
CGTTGCTTGCCCGTTCTGTTCGGTGATGCTCAATGACGCGGTGACCACCCGGCAGCAAGAGGGTGGCGCTGCCGGCGTCGAGGTTGTCGACGTCGCGACGCTGCTGCTTTCAGCAAGTAAGGGCTAGTGCGCTTAGCCCGATTTCTTCAATGGAACCGTCGAACGATTGCTTCCCAGAGCGCGCAATTCAATCTCCGCTCCTAAAGCATCAGCAAGCCGGGCCAAGGTCGTCAAGTTTGGGATCAGGCTAACCCTTTCAATTCGGCTGATGTCTGCCTGGGAAACACCCGACAGCTCCGACAAGTGCTGCTGGGTCCACCCGTTGGCCACCCTTAAAACCGATAACTCGCTGGCAATGCGGTAGGCCTGACCCAGCACCTGAGCATGGTCTCGCTCGTTTGGTGTCCAATCGGCTCGAAGATCTGCCATCAGCTCTTGAGTTTTCCCCGGCATGGTTCCTCCTCCTACACATAGATTATGTGTTTTTCCACATATTTTCAATTCGATCGTCTCCATGCCCTCAGCAGCCGCCTCGCCGCGGCTATTTCACTGCTTTGTCGCGTCTTGCTCGGGTTTCGTAATTTGTCATATGCGCTAACTAGCAAAATTTCTCGGTGGCCGTGGAAATGAAGAAACACCCGAAGCAATACTGCTTGATCGCCACCTCCAGCCAATGCTCCATTTCGCACTCAGAGTTCTTGTAACCCTTCACCCAAAGGGCGCAACCAACCATTCGTAACAAGAGTCGAACCATGTTGAGCTAATGTGCCAAAGACCGCGCTATCAAATGCCGCCACATCGATCTGACTTAATCCTCGCAACCATCGATGAATTGGGACACGCCCATGCTCGTCAACGTAAAAAGAGATAGTCCAAGTCACACGTCAAGAATCGGCGAACCTTCACCAACGCACCAGCACGAAAGTTCTGGCTGTGGATGGGTCGTCGTTAAACGTCAGTGCGGTGGAAGTTCGCGAACGACCGACTCGCTGTCGGCCCCCGCTGACCTTGATAACGCGAGCCATATTTCTCTGAGCCGTACGGGTGCTCCGCCGGGCTAGAAAGCCGGAACAAACACAATTGGCCGATTTTCATCCCCGGATACAACATGATCGGCAAGGTAGCTACATTGGAAAGTTCGAGAGTGACGTGACCAGAAAACCCCGGGTCAATAAAACCGGCGGTTGAATGCGTTAGCAGACCAAGGCGGCCTAGAGATGACTTACCTTCGAGGCGACCGGCAATATCGTCGGGCAAGGTCACAACTTCATAAGTTGAGCCTAAGACAAACTCACCCGGATGCAGGACGAACGGATCGTCGCCATCGGGTTCAATTAACCGGGTGAGATCAGGCTGCTCAATGCTCGGATCAATATGGGGGTAGCGATGATTTTCGAAAACCCGAAAGAGACGATCAAGCCGGACGTCAATACTGGATGGCTGAATCATCCCCGGGTCAAAGGGCTCGATGGCAACCCGTTGGGCAGCGAGTTCGGCTTTTATGTCGCGATCGGATAGAAGCACCCGCGAAGGGTATCAATATCGAGCCGCACCCGGTGGGTCGATCTAGGAGCTGAAACCCGAGAGGTCGTCAGGGGCATCAGCGGCGCAGGCCTCGAGCGCAGCCAATGGGACTATGCGAAGTGCCTGTTCGTTCGTGGCTCGAAGCAGCACGGGTGATGAAACACCTGCCGAGTAGGACTGCAGCCACCGCCCGGCGCATACCGCCCACCGATCTCCGGCGGTTAAACCCGGGAAGCCATATTGGGGCGCCGGAGTACTGAGGTCATTACCTATCGCCTGTTGATGCTCGAGAAACTCCGTGGTCACCACCACGCAGACGGTATGTGAGCCGAGGTCATCGGGGCCGGTATTGGCGTAACCATCTCGATAGAAACCAGTTAGCGGTTCAAGGCTACATAGTTCAAGTTCGGTACCCATCACATTTAATTGGTCCATGTCTCAACGCTAGCGCTTAAGTTTCACCGGCCCACCAGTTGGGTCGGAACTCCAAGATTGAAATCTGGTTGCGGGAGATTCACCATATACACGGTAGCCAAAATCATGATGACTAATCCCAGCCCGATCAATCCGTATCGCAAAGTAACCATCGTGAATGTGCTGCCAATACCAACCAAGAACAGCACGCCGGCAAGGAGAACCGTCAGCCTTATGTACTGATCAGAAAGGTTTCCGGCTGACACTCCGTCGAGATTCAACTCTTGAGATTCCGCCGACAAAGCATCGCTTTCGACGAGCAATGGTCGCGTGTACTCCTCCATGTCGAACGGTGTAGGTGGGGAATCCATGTTTGTTTCCGGATTAGTACCTAACCAGGCTTGGAAGGCAGTTTCGAGATTCGGTTGAAAGCGTTGCTCCGCGAATGACATAGCGGCAGGATCGCCCGAAGATTTAGCCAGCAACCACGCGAAGAAAGCCGCTTCGTCGAAGTTCTGCACCTCATAGGCTTCGATAGCCTTGGCATCCGCGTCCGTATTTGCGGTCGCAGAGGCGGCAAATGCCACCCGAGATTCGGTGCCGTATGCGGCTGCAGCGAACCCAGACCACGCGGCCATCACAGTTACGGCGGCTAACAACAGTGCCTCAGCAACTTGCACGATGCGCCAGTGCCCCGCGGGTTGACCGTGAGCATTGCTGTGCTCTTGGTGCTTTTGTGCCTCGCGAGCAACCTCAACCGGCGAGAGTGACTCTCCCACTGCGACCCCAATTCTTTTCAGTGTTGCCTAATTTACCTAGAGGTTGCCTAGGCCAATTATGCTACGACCTATGACCGCCAGCGATCCATCAGCTGATGGTGGCGCGCCGGCTCCGGCGGATCGACTTCGCGAGCGGCTAACCCACGGCAACGGCCGATACTCGGTAATTGCTGGAACTTTGACAATCTGGATCATGGACACCTTGCTGACGCGCCGATTGGAGATGAGTGGGGCCGTCACCGGCGCCACTGCTGACATCGTTCGCACTTTCGAAACTGCAAGCACCATATTGTTCGTCATCACTTCAATCGCGTTGATCGTCGCCCTGCTCAAGCCTTACCCACGTGCTTTATTCCCGGTGGCCGCAATCTATCTAACCTTTTCCGTAGTCCAGGTAGTCGCAAATGTGATCTCAATGCTCAGCAGCGCGCATACCACTGATGGGATGGGCTTAGGCAGCCTGTGGGATGTTGCTGCGGTCTACGCCATGAGTGTCTCAGTCTTCATGTTTGTTTACCTACTGCTAGATCTATCAACCCCGGGCGGCGCATTTGTCTGGCCCGCTCGCGATGGCCAAGATGCACCCACACCAAATCTTTTCGACTACCTGTTCATCTCGCTAAACGTGAACTCCACTTACGGGCCAACCTCAGAAGCGGTCATGTCACGCCCCACCAAGCTCATTATGGCCATGCAGGTTCTGCTCGCAATTTTGATGCTCACGGTGCTGATCTCCCGCGCGGTCGCCGCTACTTCTTAGTACCTCGAGCCGGCACCAACCGGCCCGGTACGCTTAGGGCCTTCGCGGGCGTAGCTCAGTGGTAGAGCGCTAGCTTCCCAAGCTAGATATGCGGGTTCGATTCCCGTCGCCCGCTCAGAATGGGAGTGTGCTTCATATCGGTAGGAGCAAGGAGACGTTGGCCGCTGCCGCCGCTCTAGCCAACTCCAGGTCAAGAGTTGCTAAAGGCAGCCCCCGGTCTCTAGCGAGTAGCAAATAGCAGGCGTCGTACGAGGTGAGCCCATGCTTTTGCGCCTCGAGTGCTAGCCGCTGAACCTGACTACCCACAACATCGGTACGGATATCCAATTGATCAAGTCGTTCACAAACGCCGACCACGAACTCAGCATCGACTCGCCCGGCCCGCATAGCGGTGCGGAAGGCATTGGCCATCTCCGCGTGCCATAACTCGGGAACGAGAGCGAACCCGTTGGTCAAGAGATCGTCGATCTTCGCTTCGGCTTCAGGGTCCCCGTCTCGAAGAATCCAACCTATGGCAGCTGAAGCGTCAAGGACGGCTCCGCCTTGGTCGCTCACCTAGCACGCCCGTCGTCGATCAACTCTCGGCCCGTCGCCTCCGCCGGCAGTCGTCGAACTCGCTCACCCAACTCGCGGATGCCAGCAACGGCAGCCGCCCTATCCTCGCGATCAGCAGCCTTGATGGGCGCTATGCGAGCGATGGGACGCCCGTGCTTGGTGATAGTCACCTCTTTGCCTTCCATCACCTCCTCAAGGACCGCGGACAACTGGTTCTTAAGGTCGTAAATGCCTATAGACCCTCCGGGGCTGACCACGCTCATGTATTCAGGCTAGCCTCTGGCCAGAATTACGTCAATGCTGGCCAGTTCGCCGAGCGGTCAAGTCACTAGGTGCTGCGGGCCCGCCCGTCATTGGTCGGGCCCGCATCGCGCGCTTACTCACTTGCCTTACCCGCTTTCGTAGCTGCAGGAATTTCGACAAGGCGCCCAGTTGATACGTCATAAATGTATCCGTAGATTGGAATTCCTCGAGGGACCAACGGATGGTTGCGTATGCGCTGAACATCTTCTGCGACGCTCGTAGCGTTGTCTGAGATTGTCAACCAGTCAACGTATTTACCTTCGGGTGACCCTGGTCCGGTGCCGATATCGGTGAATCCTTCGGCTCCAAGCGCAGCGGTCTCAAGGCTTTTGCTTAACAGACCCCGCATCACCTCATCCGTGAAGAACTCCATGCCGCAATTGGAGTGATGGATGACAAACCACTCCTTAGTCCCCAAGAGTTTGTATGAGATAACAAGTGACCTGATGGCATCGTCACTCGCGCGACCGCCCGCATTTCTAATTACATGTGCATCGCCCTCCGCTAGCCCCGCATACTTTGCCGGATCGAGTCGGGCGTCCATGCATGTCAGAATCGCGAACCCTCTAGCTGGAGGAAGGGATAGTTGAGACTTTTCGCCGAAACCTGCGGCGTAAGTTTCGTTAGCAGATAGAACTTCTTCTAGAACTGACATGCAGAGGCCCTTCAATTTGGGAGATTTATTTCCACGCTGGTGCGTAACGCAAAGGCTAGGAGAGATTAAATCTAAATCGCTAAGCCCAGATACACCTGCACAAACTTTGCAGAAGCCATGAGTTCCAGTGAGACATCGCGGTGGAAGATGTTGACCACGCGGCAGCGCGAAAATTGGCATGTTTACCTTTTTTCTTTAGCGTCGTGAGGTCAAGTCTCTGGGCTTTATGTACCATTGATCACGAAATAATTGCCGGAGTACGGTTGTACTAGTGAAAGGGTTGTGTCCTACGTGCGATCGAGACTTGTGCTGATTCGCCCCCTGGCAACCCTGATCTCGATCGTCGTCCCAGTAGTTTTAGTCACCTCGGCCCAGCCAGTTCAGGCAGCCAGCGGAAACCTAGTCTTCGCGACATTTAATGTTTGTAAAGTCGCTTGCGCGCCACCGGCTCCATCATGGGATATCAGAAGAGATCGGGTGGCACGCGTTATTGGCGAATCGGGAGCCGACGTCGTAGGGCTGCAGGAGGCAACAAACAACCCGACCACCACGGCTAAAACCCAGATAGCAGATATTCAAACCTTGCTGGCTCCCGCCGGCTACGTTTCGCCATTCTTCACAGTCGATTCGAATGAATGTCGTAGGCCACGCGATGCCCAAGGTGAGCTCACCGGTCCCTCGCCGTGCGATAACTCCGCAGCCTTGCTTTATCGCACCGCAACGGTTGAGCAGGTCACCACACCAACTGGTCTGCCATCCGCCGGTATCGTTCAGGTGGGGGCGATCGCACCGGGTATCGATGCGGTATCAGCAGCAAGGTCGGTTGCCTGGGCCTACCTCCGAGGTAAGAATGGCGCCGGGCCATTTCTAGCAATCTCGTTGCATCTAGATTCAAATAAAGACGTCATTGCCGAAGGCTCGCGCATAGCGGTAGGCCAAGCACTCAGTGGTTGGGTGAATTGGATGAACAGCATTCAGGGCATGAGTAACACCCCAGTGATTTTGATGGCAGACCTCAACTCATATGCGAAGCGGCAACCAAACGGTGTTCAAACGGCACTAACTAGCGCAGGGTGGGTTGACGCCCACTCGGCACGATTGCGTCGCAATATTCAGTACTCAACGATCAATTACAACCCACGCCTGGGGGAAGGCGCCCAGGGTTTCCCCGCAGCGCCGTATAAGTTTCAAAAGACCAAGAAAAATCCCAAAGGTGAAGCCACTCGAATCGACTACATCATGGGCTACGGCACCGGGCTGCGGGTCATTGACTACGAGGTAGTCATCTATTGAAATGGCATGGCGTTCAACACTGATTACCAAGCCTCTGATCATCAAATGGTAAAAGCTACTTTCGCCTTTCCCTGACTTTCTAGTGGTTCGTAGTCATCTTCGAGCTATTACGGCATGGTGCATGTTTCAGGAAAAGTGCACCCAACTCACCCGACTTTGATAACCTCGACGGGTGCGGAGGATAGGATTTTTAGCGTTAGCTGGAGTCCTCCTTGTCGGGTGTGGCACTGTCATTCAAGCCGAGCGACAGGACACCACGTTGATGTACCAGACGCTCCGCGAGGACAAAATCATCAATGCAGACATCTGGGACAGCCAGCCCAAAATGCTCGCGGCAGGTTTGGGATTCACAAATATCATCGGTGTGCCTGGCCTGAGCACCGACAACCTCGCCCTGAGCCGGACCTTGACTCGCCTGGCCGGAGGTGCCTGGAATACGGTCTCCTGTTCACCTGACCAGACCGCTACTTTGGTGAGTTACACCTCGGCTGGGACCCCGGACGGCGTAGCGAAATCGTATGGCCAGGAGGTTTACTACTCCGACGGATTACCGATCGAGTTCAGTTGGCCGATGCTTCCCAGCACTCTGGACGCTACCGACTTTAGAGTGAATCTGAACAACGGGCAGGCCGTGACACCGCAGGTTGCCTCGATCTATCCGAATATGGAGTACAACGAGCGGTCGGTAGCGGTGATCTTCGGTCACTTCGGCAACCGTTTTTCTCCGAGTCAGCCTGGTGCGATCTACCCAACCTCCATCGAGGTTGTCTTGGATGAGACCCCGTTGCAGTTGGTCGGTCCCGGCCTGCAGATTGTCAGCGCCGTTGGCCTCAAAGCAGATGCTCCCGGATCTCCGTATACGGATCCAGATGTGGAGCCGGCCAAGCGCGGTGGCCCCAAACTTGTTGGGGCAAAACTCACGCGAATGTCTACCGACGGTGACACTGCTCCTAAAGACTTCCAACAACACCTGCCCAACGATGGTGTTGCCCTATACGGAGATCAGGCGCAATACAGGTTGCGGACCTACACGAGTGGGGGGATGACTGCGGATGGTGTCCGCGGACTGTTCCCCACCGACTTCGCTCGGTTCTTCCGACTCCAGGCAACGACGATAGCGGGGGACACAGTGCTTCTGACCGAGACTGGAAAGGACTACCTCATCGACGGCAAGAAGCTCCGCGTCGTGGGCCTGGCTGACCTCGGCAAGAAACAAGAAACCTACAACGACTGTTACGTTGAGGACAAGGACAACTACATCGACATCATTTTGTCCGGTGAGGTAGAGGCCGTCAGCAAGATCACCACTGTCGAAATTCCCTCGACCGGTGCGTACTCCCCCGTCTACAACCCTGGCGGGCCTGGAAACGATCCTGCACCGAACGTCCGATACTCGGCCCCGAGCCCGCCTATCTCACAAAAAGTGACAATTGCCCTCGAAGATCCACTAACGGTCACCTACCCCGAAAGTGCTTCTGCTAGGTGACGCCTGCCCGCACCAGTTGACCCTCGGCGCATTGGACATTCAGTAGTGCATCGTGTTTGCTGATTACTGCGGGAGACGCCTAAACACCGGGCGTGGCAAAGTCTTTAGCGCGGTCATGACGAAGCGCAGCGGCCCCGGAGCATAAACAGTGTTCTTGCCTTTGCGTAATCCGGCCACAACAATATTCGCTACCACTTCTGGGTCGGTTGTCATCGGTGCTTCGGGCATACCGGTTGTCATCTTCGTACGCACCATGCCGGGGCGGACAACAAGAACATTTGCGCCCGAGCCATGCAATGCGTCACCAAGGCCTTGAGCGAAGGCATCGAGTCCAGCTTTTGTAGACCCATAAATGAAATTAGATCGCCGCGCGCGATCACCAGCAACACTTGAGAAGACTACGAGTGACCCATGGCCTTGACCCTTCAATCGTGCTGCAACTCTGAGGCCCACGCTCACCCCGCCGGTGTAGTTGGTGGTGGCCACCTCAACTGCGAGATCGGGGTTGGCCTCACCTTCGTCTTGGCTGCCAAGAACCCCGAAAGCAAGAAGAACAATGTCAATATCCCCGGCATCAAACACCTGATTAATCAGCAACGCGTGCTCCGTGGTGTTCTTGGCCTCAAAATCAATCGCTGAAACCCCTTGAATACCCGAACCGGTGAGCGAAGCGATTGCTGCATCGCGAGCCGGTGACGGCCGCCCCGCTAACACGACTCGCTTAAGTCGATTACGCGGCAAAGCCCGCACCGTAGCCAAAGCAATCTCGCTGGTACCCCCTAGGACAAGTACCGATTGCGGATCACCGAGTGCATCGTTCACAGAGACAACCTCCTGGCTAGGTCTGACTTGAAAATACCTTTGGGATCCATCTGATCGCGGGTGCGCTGCCACTGCGCAAGGCGCGGATAGGTGCGCGCGAACATTTCTGGTGACTGCCTTGAATCTTTGGCAAGGTAGAGCCGGCCGCCGGCATTAGCAACTAACTCATCTAATTCATCCAAAGCCGCCGCGAGCCCCGGGATGCCCGCAGGCACATCGGCCGCCAGGGTCCAGCCGGCCTGCGGAAATGAAAGTGGGGCTGGGTTGGCAGCACCAAATCGCTTCAACACTGTCAGAAAACTAGGTGCACCGACACTTTGCAGCTTGCGAAGCGCAGCACCAACAACCTCGCCGGCCTCGTCTGGCACCACAAATTGATATTGGACAAATCCGGCGGGGCCGTAAACGCGATTCCAGTCTGCTACGAAGTCAAGTGGATGAAAGAACTCAGAAATTGGTTGCAGCGCACCCTGTTCATGTTTAGGGGCTTTGCGATACCAGGCTTCGTTGAAGGCCCGCACGGTAAATTTATTGAGTAGCCCGCTCGGTATAAACCCGGGAGTTTTCGCCAATGCCTTGGGACCATAAGCGAGTGCCGTTGCTCGCTTATCTTCGGGCAGCTGTTCGCACGTTGCATGATCACCGCGGGTAATTACCCCGCGTCCTGATGCAGAGAGACTATCGATCCAAGCGACGCTATAGCGGTACTGTGAATCGCTTTCAATCATTCGCGCCATCACTTCGTCAAGGTCTGCGCAGCGCTCAGTATCGACACTTATCAAAGAGCTAAAAATTGGGATCATCTTGAAAGTTGCCTGGGTCATCACTCCTGTTAAACCCATCCCACCGACCGTGGCCCAAAATTGCTCCTGTGATTGCGCATCATCAGGCTTAAGCTCACGTAACTCACCGAGCCCGTCAACGAGTTTTATCTCCTGAACATGACTCCCAAAACTGCCCTCTACGTGGTGGTTCTTACCATGCACGTCGGCTGCAATGGCGCCACCGATTGTCACCATTCGCGTGCCCGGAGAAACCGGCACGAAGAATCCAGCGGGCACAGTAACCAGTAAGAGTTCGTGAAAACTCACACCAGCGCCGGCCGTGACCGCACCGGTACTCGCGTTCAGGGAGATTGATGACATTTGCCCTAGGTCAATTACTGAAGCCCCGCCACTTTGGGCTGCGTCACCATATGAACGGCCCAGCCCACGCGCTAACACTCCTCTAGGCCCGGATTCTTTGATGCACCTTTGAACTTGTTCGACAGTACTAACCGGCACAACTTTCGCCAGCGAAGGCGAGGTGCGCCCCCACCCGGTTAGGAGTTGTTCTTCATCAGTACGTCGTAACGGTGATTGTTGTGACATTAGGCGCCCAATGCTCCTAAACCGAACAGCAGCAGCCAGACGCCACCGATGACTAAAAGTGCCTTATCGTGCAGCACCGCATCCTCGGGTGCCTCGGCTTTACCGCGATCAATAGCCACGCCGTACCTCAAAATTGCAAGCACGAATGGCAGCACACTCCATTGCGCCCACGGCAGGGTAGATGGAGCCTGACCTACCTCGAAGGCCCACAGGCAGTAGGCAACGATCGTCACAGCAGCTGACACGCCCAAGACGAACCGCAGATAGCCCAAGGAGTAACCCTCAAGGCTACGGCGCTTTGGTGTATTTGTGTCAGTAGCCTGATTCAGTGATCGCTCAAGTTCACTGAACCTCTTACCCGCGGCCATAAAGAGTGACCCAAAACCGGCAACGATCAAGAACCATTGTGAGATCGGCAAATTTGATGCCACACCGCCAGCAATTGCCCGAAGCAGAAAGCCCATTGCAATGAGTACGAGTTCAATGACCGGCTCGTGCTTTAAGAAGAGCGAATATGCAAGAGTGAAAATGAAATAGATTGCAACAACGCCCGCTAGTTCTGGCCTTATCCACCAGGACAATGCCAACGCCCCAAGTGCGAGTGCGATTGCGAAAGCCACCGCGACACTCGGCTTTAGGTCTCCGGCGGCAATCGGGCGATTGCACTTAGTTGGATGGTTGCGATCAGCATCAACGTCACGAATATCGTTGATTAAATAAGTAGAACTCGATATTAGGCAAAATGCGATAAACGCCCAAAGGGTCGGCACCAACACAGCCGGTTCGAAAAGTGAACCAGCCGCCAATGGAGCTGCAAGTACAAGAACGTTCTTGAGCCATTGCCTCGGCCGCATTGCTGAGGCGAGGGCAACGGGTAGTGGCCGACCTTTACGCGTCGCGTTCAACACTTGCCCCCGGCTCTGAATCGCCGACAATTCGAGCCAACTGCGGCACTACAAGTAGCCAAGTGAGTACGTACGGGATTGCCAACCAGATGCGGGTAGACCAAAGGACGTCAACGGGTTGCATGAGGAGCTGGCTTAGGGATAGTAGGGCGATAAGGGTGCCACCCCAATAAACAACCCGTCGGGCACCGCGTCGCCCCAGCATCACTCCTGAAAGCAGCGCGCCAACTAAAGCGGCAAGTACCGGGGCGAACAGCACTAAAAGCCACGGGACCACAACTAGTTCGCCGCCTAGTACCGACGGAACCTCAAACGGCACCCCGAGTAGGCGCCCAATGCCATATACGAGCAGGCTCAGCAGGCCGGCCCAGCCGCCGGTCAGGGCGCCCGCGTATAGCAGGAACCTCAGAGTGGGGTTGGCTGACTTGGGAGGGGCAATCGGGGTCACCGATGTTGTCCAGAAGCCCGTCATGCCCCCATTGTGGCGAATAATTGCGGACCGCGACACAGGTGGGCGCAATGAGTCGTGTACTTGCGCAAGTTACTGATCAGTAGCATCATTAGGTTACTGGCGGGTAACCTTGCTCCCGGGCAGGGAGTTCCGGCAAAATGCACAGGCCCAACAAACAAAGGAGCAAGGTCGGTCATGGGACATTACAAGAGCAACCTTCGCGACCTGGAGTTCAATCTTTTCGAGGTATTCGGTGCCGGTGAACGACTCGGAAACGGGCCATTTGCAGATATGGACGAAGACACCGCGCGCGATGTCCTTCGCGAAGTTGAACGGCTGGCAACCGGTGAACTCGCCGACTCCTTCGCCGACTCAGATCGAAACCCACCGGTTTACGACCCGAAGACTAAAACGATCGCTATGCCCGAGAGTTTTAAAAAGTCCTATCGCTTGCTCCTCGATTCACAGTGGTGGCGCCTTGACCTGCCAGCACATATGGGCGGCTCTGGCGCGCCACCGTCACTTCGTTGGGCCGCCAGCGAAATGCTGCTCGGCTCAAATCCCGCGGCATTCATGTTTATGTCTGGGCCCGGTTTTGCCAGCATTCTTGACAGTATCGGCAATGCGGATCAAAAACGGGCTGCTACTTTCACCATCGACAAGGGCTGGGGCTCGACGATGGTGCTAACGGAGCCAGACGCAGGTTCTGACGTCGGTGCAGGCCGGGCCAAGGCTATTGATAACGGCGACGGCACTTGGCGCATTGAAGGCGTCAAGCGATTCATCACCTCCGGTGAGCACGACATGGCTGAAAACATTATGCATTTGGTGCTGGCGCGACCAGTTGGTGCTGGGCCAGGTACTAAAGGACTTTCCCTCTTCCTCGTACCAAAGTTCCACTTTGATTTCCAGACCGGTGAACTAGGCGACCGCAATGGCGTCTATGCAACCAACGTCGAGAAGAAAATGGGCTTGAAGGTGTCAACCACCTGCGAGCTCACCTTCAGCGAGAATGAACCCGCTATTGGATGGCTAGTTGGCGACATTCATGATGGCATCGCCCAGATGTTCAAGGTAATCGAATACGCGCGCATGATGGTCGGCACCAAAGCCATCGCAACTCTTTCAACCGGGTACCTTAACGCCCTTGATTACGCGAAAACTCGCGTCCAGGGCGCTGACTTAACACAGATGACCGATAAAGCCGCACCGCGCGTGACGATTGTTCACCACCCCGATGTTCGCCGCTCCTTAATGCTGCAAAAGTCATACGCCGAAGGGATGCGAGCACTCATTGCATTCACCGCATACTGGCAAGACATGGTTGAGATGGGTGAAGCCGGCATTGACGGTGTCGACCTGGACGCTGCCCTACGCATGAATGATTTACTTCTTCCGATTGTCAAAGGCGTTGGATCGGAGCGTTCATATGAAATGCTCGCGGTATCGCTACAAACGTACGGTGGTTCTGGCTACCTTCAGGATTACCCAATTGAACAGTACATTCGTGACGCCAAGATCGATACCTTATATGAAGGCACTACTGCAATTCAGGGTCTCGACTTCTTCTTCCGCAAGATGGTCCGTGACCAGTTCAAGTCGATTTTCTACTTAGGGTCGCAGATCACTGACACTGTAAAAGGTGATGAAGGTTCTGGGCAGTTGGCCACCGAACGTGAGCTCCTCGGTAAGGCCCTTGAGGACGTGCAGGCAGTTATTGGCCTGCTAGGGCAATGGGCAATGGCTTCACAAACTGATTCTCGGGAGATCTACCGGGTTGGTCTGAACACAACTCGCCTGCTGATGGCAACCGGTGACCTTCTTATTGGCTGGCTACTCCTCCGTCAAGCTGAGGTGGCAGTTGCGGCCCTTGCAGCGGGTGCCTCTGATCGTGATCGGCCCTTCTATCTCGGCAAGATCGAAACAGCCAAGTGGTTCGCGCGCAATCGCCTCCCGTTACTGGCAGCCGAAAGGGCAGTTGCCGAAGCAACCACCCTTGAAGTCATGGAACTCCCCGAGGAATCCTTCTAAGCCCCCAAGGCTCGTAGAATCAGTACATGAGGTTGCACCGCTTCGTTTACGTTTTCATTTTCGGCGTTGTTGCCACGTTAATGAGTGTCAGTGCGGCAAGTGGGCATTCGCAGCTGGTTTCATCAGACCCAGTCGATGGTTCGGTGCTGAGTGCACCACCAAATCAGTTAGTACTGACTTTCAACGAGGCGCTACTTAAGGAAGCCGTTGCTGTGGCGATCGCCAACGGAGCCGGAGAGGCTGTCAGCGGTGCCGTCGCTACGGCGGTGGGCGCCATCGTCACAATCCCATGGCCATCTGATTTACCGCCGGATAATTATTCGGTTTCCTACCGAATCGTTTCTGGTGACGGGCACCCGATAACCGGGTCGATTGGGTTTTCCTACACCTCGGCGAGCAGCTCACCATCGGTCGCACCTCCCGAGGCAACGCCCGAGGCAACGCCCGAAGTGTCGCCCGAGGAGCCACCGACATCGGAACCCGCACCCGGTTTCCCAATAGGGCTAGTTGGTCTAATTCTCGCTCTAGCCGCCACGATAACCGTCATCATTTTGGCAAGGCGCACACGTAGATGAGGCAGACAGTCACGCAGCGCGCACAGCGCAGCACCACGAACCCACCAATGGGTTTTGGTGCTATCGCTTTGCTCGCCGTCGCGCTGGTGGTGCTTGCGCTAAGTGCACTCGCGGTGTCCTTGGTGGTATCCGGCGGCGCATATGAGCCACCAATTGCCGGGCTCCCAGATCCTGGGCCACTTGTTGTCTGGGGAGTTCCAACACTGCGCCTACTTACTGAAATAGCTGCCCTCGCAACTATTGGTTGGCTACTTGCTGCTTGCATACTTGATCCATCGGGTAAGGACGGTGTCATTTCTCGAGTGGGTCGATCAGATGCCGTTCGGGCCTCAATAGCCGCACTCATCTGGTCAGCACTTGCCATTGCCCAGATGTTCTTCGTTCTCGCCAATGTACTGGGTATCACCCTTAGCCAAGCATTTAATCCTGCTGTTTTCGCGACGTACGCAAGTGATATTCCGGCAACCCGCGCCCTGATGATAATGGCGCTGCTGGCTTTCATCGTCTCTTTCGGCGCCTTCGTCACTTCAACCATCGGCGCTGAGGCTGGTTGGCTGATTGTGGCTTTGGTCGCTGTCTCGTTACCGGTGCTCGGTGGCCACGGCTCTGGGTTGGGTGATCATGCGCTAGCTATAACCGCCGGGATTACCCATATTCTTGCGGCCGTCATTTGGGTCGGCGGCCTGCTGGCACTGGCGCTGCATGCCGTCCGCCGCGATGGATCCTTGCAGCGTTCACTTCAACGCTTCTCCGCAATAGCCCTGGTAGCAATCGTGCTGTTAGCAGTGAGCGGTATCGCAAATGCATACACGCGCCTTGAGTCCCTGGATCAGTTATTCAGCACCGGCTACGGTCAAGTTGTATTCGCCAAGGCGCTACTAATCACCAGCCTTGGAGTCATCGGCTGGGTGATGCGCCGACGAGTTTCTTCGGGACCCAAAAAAGCATCAGGGATGGGCCTCTTCGCCCGAATTGCTGGGCTCGAGCTAGTTATCATGACGCTCGCGGTCGCCCTAGGCGTGACTCTCACATCAAGTGCCTCACCAAGACTACAAACACCATTCAACTCATTTGGTGAAACCTTGCTTGGTTTTGCCTACCCACCACCACCGACCGTGCTCACCGTTGGCCTGGGTTTTCGCCTAGAGCCACTGTTTTTGACCCTCGGAATCGTTGGAGCCGCGCTCTATTGCATCGGGGTTGCACGCCTTCGCGGGCGTGGCGATAAATGGCCCTGGGGTCGGCTCATAGCTTGGCTCCTCGGCATCGGCATCATGATTTGGTGCACGAACGGAGGTATCGCGACTTACTCGCAGGTTTCAGTTGGCCTGCACATGTTTCAGCACATGACCTTGACAATGCTGGCTCCAATCATGTTGGTGCTTGGCGCCCCGGCGACACTGGCACTACGCGCACTAAAGCCCGGGAAAGGATTCGAACGCGGCCCACGTGAGTGGATCCTGTGGCTTCTACAAAGTTGGATAACTCGGATAGCCACCAACCCATTCTTTGTGTTTTTCATTTATGTACTCGGGTTGTATGGCCTCTACATGACCCCACTCTTCGGATGGCTGATGGGTAGTCACGCCGGCCACGTTGTCATGCAGCTTCATTTCTTGGCGGCTGGTTACCTCTTTTATTGGGTACTAATCGGTATTGACCCCCGGCCCAAACCTCTGCCCTACTGGGCGCGCCTACTCATGCTGATGCTGGCGCTATCTGTTCATGGATTCTTCGCGGTAGCAATGATGATGTCCTCGACTCCGCTGGCAATCGAGTGGTACGGCGTGGTGCAGCCGGATTGGATTGTTGATCCCCTCCGTGACACCTTGGTAGGTGCTCAGGTGGCGTGGGGGTTATCTGAAGTCCCCACCACCATTGTTTTGATCGTTATTGCGGTTCAATGGTCGCGAAGTGACGAGCGCGAAGCAAAACGTTCTGACCGAAAAGCTGAGCGCGATGGCGGAATCGAACTAGCTCGGTATAACGAGCGCTTTGCCCGCTTGGCTGAACGCGATGAACAGGGTTAACCTTTGAGTGTGCATCGGTTACTGATCACCGCCATGGCCCTCATACTGGGGCTCGCTCCCGGGGCACATGCTGCGCAGCCAACAACGCCTGAGTGGTTTCCCACGCAACTGGCGAATATCGGTAATTCAAATCAAGTAATTGTGGTGACCGCCGCAAATTGGTCAGCAACCGAAGGAACCCTTCGTGCCTTTGAGCGATCAGCAACCGGCAACTGGGTTCAGGTGGTTGACGCCACCTCTGCGCAGTTGGGCTACGGAGGGCTAGTAAAGGCCGCTGAGCGCCGGCAAGGCACCGGCAAAACCCCAACCGGCACCTTCGCTATTGATACTGCATTCGGCAGGCTTCCTGACCCCGGCACCGCATTGCCGTATACGAAATTCGACGATAACGATGCCTGGACTTACAACCCGAAGCAGCCCGCTACCTACAACCTCTTTCAAGATGCACCTGTGAGGTGGGGTGGCTACGGAAACTACGTAGAGAGACTTTGGCAATACGGGAAGCAATACAACTACGTCGCGGTGATTGACTTCAATTTGCCGGCGGGGGAGGTCACCGTAGGGCCCAACGGCATCCGCCGAACCTCGTCTCCCGCTGACACTCGCCGTGGCGGCGGCATCTTCTTGCACGTGAGTAACGGGAATAAGACCGCCGGGTGCATCGCGATCGCCCAAGAACGCATGACCCAAATAATGAAATGGCTAGAACCGGAGAAGAATCCGGTGATCGTTATCGGTACCCTCGATACCATCGACCAGATGTAGTACTGGCTACCGCAATCGAATGTCTTTAAGTGCTGGGAATTTCTCCCTCCACTTTTCTGGCAATTCGGGATCAACCTCGACATAGATTATTTCCTCGTTGCCACCACCTCGGGCAACGACAGCACCTTTAGGGTCAATCACACAGGAGTGGCCTCCCAATTCAATACCAGGTTGCACGCCAACTTCATTGCAAGCTATTACCCATGCCTGGTTTTCAATTGCCCGAGCTTGGGTCAATACATCCCAATGCTCGATGCGCGAGGTGGGCCAACCTGAGGTCACAACAAAAGTAGTTGCTCCACCTTCGGTCAATGCCCTGAAAAGTTCAGGGAAACGCAGGTCGTAGCACGTGGCTAGACCGGTCGCGCCAAGTGGCGTATCGACAACTACGAGCTCCTCACCGCTGCTCATCAAAGTTGTCTCACCCCCTTCGAAACCGAATAGATGGATTTTTCGATACGTTGCACGAAGGTCGCCCTGCGGTGAAAAGAGCACGCTGGTGTTGTAGTACGAACCATCAGCCACTTCGCAAAATGAGCCGCCATGCAACCAAATACCATGTTGTTTGGCCAAAGCGGCCAAATCGGTTACCAGCGGGCCATTGATCGGTTGTGCATGCTCACGTGCCGCCTCAATGTCGAACGCCCCCACATGCCACAACTCAGGTAGCACGACGAATTGCGCTTTTGTTGCCGCTTGGGCTATCAGCTTCAGGGCGTGCGGCACGCGCTCATAGATCGGGTCGGCCGAAGTGCAGTTAAGTTGAATTAATGCCACCGAGACGCTCACGACTTAACCTTACCGGTCGTCGAGTACTGGGCACCGCGATCTGCGTACTGCGGTTACACTTTCAACACTGCGTTAGGGGAATAGTGAAAACCGTATTTACTAAAATTGAGCTAATTGG
>JBIIOU010000027.1:0-17606 GCA_044336815.1 Candidatus Nanopelagicales bacterium
CACTTTCCTCATCGAGGCTGGAGTTCCGTCCGAGGCGATCATTCAGGGCCGGCCGGGTGGAAACACCCGAGAGACCATTTCCACTATGGCAAGACTCGGGGTGGACGAGTTTCTGGGTCCCTGGATCGCGGTGTCGACGCCATTTCATGCCCGAAGGATTCGCGATGAGGCCCTAAGGGCTGGGATCGATGTCGTGGTGTCGGGCCCCAAAGACAGCCCCGAGACACTCGATCGTGCAGTCCACCGATCTCGGGCAATCACCGAGGCCATCGCAACCGTTTACTACCTGCTTCCGCTAGCAGTGACAGCCCGCGTGCGAACTTCTACCGGCACGCTTCGCCACCGCCTTCCCTGGTATTTGGCAGGTAGGCCTGGTGATATCACCCCGCTGCCCGAGCAATTCTGCTCGTCCTGAAGTCCTCAGCCCTCGAGTCATAAATCGGTGGCAATGTCCCGACCACATTCGCGAGCAGGTGATCAGCCAAAGCTGGGTTGAGGGCCAACACCGGCCCATGCAGATACGTGCCGATAACTGCGCCCTGCATAACCCCATCCACCGGTTCGCCCGCGCCATTGCCGACACCTTTTCGGACCCGGGAAAAGGGTTTAGACGTGGGCCCGAGCGTGGTCGCGCCGAGGTGATTCTCGAAGCCGATCAGCGTCGGCATATCTGGAATCGCGGTTACTTCAGCGAGTACATCGCCCACCGCCCGCACCTGTTGGCAACTAGTGACCAGATCAAGTAACCCGAGTCCGGCGACCTTGTTGCCACCGCCGTCTGTGAACCATTCGCCGAGTAACTGCATACCAGCACAAACCGCAAGAATCGGTGCCCCGCGTTGAAATGCGTCAGGCAGACCGGTGTCTGCACGTAGAAGTTCTGCTGCGCAGGTTTGCTCATCTCCTTGCCCACCGCCGATCACGTACAGATCAGCTGAGGCGGGTACCTGTTCCCCAGGATCGACGTCGACGATAGTGACTTTGATTCCACGTGACTGTGCCCGGTGGCGCAGAACTAAAACGTTGCCGACATCGCCGTAGCTCCCTAGAAGCCCAGGAAGAATGTGAACGATTGTCAAGTGTTCAGTCAACGCCGACCTCGCAGTGCAGTGAATGCGCTGTAGTTCGCTAGGACAACACATGAGCCCTCGGGTAGTCGACTTGCCAGACGGTTTATATCTTTATCAACCATAGGCACAATGCCAGCGACTTCTAGCCGAAGTGCCAGGTCGGCACGATTTTCGCCATGGACACCAACCACTCGCTTGCCAAGTATTTCGAAAGGAACCTCCCAAAGCCACGAGGTGTCTAACCCATCTGCCTCACGAGCGTTGATGCTGATGATGACGACGTCGTCAGGGTTAATCATTGGTAACACACTTGCCCAGCCCGCCGGGTTCTTCGCGAGCAAGGTACGAGCTTGCCGCCCTCCCACAGTGATGGTCCCGTAGCGGCCAGAAACTTCATCGATCTCAGCGATCCGCCGGCTCGCAATATCTGCTTCGACTCCTAGGTGTTGAGCGACCGCGATGGCGAAAGCCGCGTTACCTCTGTTGACTGCGCCCGGTAAGCCCAGATGTAGGGGCACACTTGTACCCGGCGCAAAATGAAGTACATCTCCGTCGACAACGTAGTCGGCTGCAGGCTGACGTAGTCCACACCGGCACGCCCATCCTGACGAATCCCAGTCAAGAAGTGCTGTGCAACGTGGGCAAACTCTGCTGTCGTTAGTGATATCCCAACCCGGGTCGATCCACGTCGCCAAGTGCGAACCGACTGCCGCGACAACATTGGGATCCTGAGCGTTGGCGATGACATGAATGTCACTGCCATGGAGAAACCGCGACCAACGCTCAACGACGTTACTGACCTCATGTATTCGATCCATCTGGTCTCGACTCAGATTCAGAGCGACAAAGACGGATGGCGCGACTGACTTACCAATTGCTGGCACGTATAACTCGTCAACTTCCATAACGGCAGTTGAGGAAGCCGAACTGGCATACGCCGCCACTATGCCCGCGTCCATATTCGCACCGCCGTTGTTCGTGGCCACAGCGCCACCGAGTGAAGCCACGATCATTGCCGTCGTCGTGGTCTTGCCGTTTGTCCCGGAGACCAGAACCGTGGATCGTCCGCTGGACAGCTGGACGAGAGCGTCGGGTGCCAAAGCGATGATTATTCGTCCGGCCAGCATGATTCCTTGACCTCGGCCACTGATTCTCGAGGCAGCACCAGCGGCCGTTCCGACTGCTCGGGCCAAAGAAAGCCGCGCCTGAGAAGTTATAGAGCGCTTCAAAAGAGGACACCGGCCGAGAGGACACCGGGAAAGGACGTAAGGACTGCCGAAAATAAATCCCTACTTGCCCACAACCTGGTCAAGTGCATCCCCTCATGCGTCTTTCATTGCCGGAGCCGCGGCCAAATAGGGCAAGTACCAACAATCCAGATCATATTAATTCCAAGAGGGACCGCCCCCAAGCCTAAGCGCGCTGTTGCCGTGAACCGTCGGCCTAAAGGTTTACCCGCTCCCTCGGACGATCGTCATGCGGGGGTGATACCCAGCGCGGGGCAAGTAAGACGTTCATCACGGCGAATCTTGAAACAGGTAAAACCCCGGATATCACATAGGCTTGGGCCGTGATGAGGCATGCCGGTCCCGCAATTAGTCGGGGCACCCTGTGAGCACACAGTCCACCATAGATGCCCTTGATTTCAGCGTCACTCTCCCCGCTGCGGTGATGGTGCGCCCCACCTGTGGCGTGGAGGTGACCGAACAGAAACTCATCCTGACTTACGCGGGCCGCCGGCTCACTTTCGCCGGCCCAAATACGCTCGAGGGGTATGCCTTGACACCCCTTGCTGAGGGTCGAGTTCTCACCACAGGCGATCTCACGCTTTCTGCTCGCAGGTTGCTCGCTTCGCTCGCAGCTCGCGGGGTGCTCGCCGACCCAGATCAACCAGGAGGTGCCAACTCCACCGAAGGATCAGCCGGTATAAACACAATTGGCTGCTTTACGGATGAGATCTATCGACTTGGTCAGGAGATTCCACGCGACACCCCAGAGAATCAAGCGCAATTTCTGTCAGGTGACTTCGCGCCCACTTACGTGCGTGCCGGAATCTTGGCTCAGTTTCAATTCACGAATAGCGCCGTTTGGCACATCTCCCCGGTGCTGAACCATGATTTGTCGGACCAAAGTCGTCGCGCGTGGTTTCAGTATTTAGCTGACGAGACACCTCACTATCGAATCTGGCGTCCGGCTCTGTCTTCATTTGGATGGGATTTCGCGAAAGTGCAGCAGCAAATTCCTCGCGAGCCCATGTCATGGTTAATTGAGAGTTTTCGAGGTGCGGCCGAACACTCAGAACTCGCTTATCTCGGCTTGATTTCTAAAGCTGAAGTAGCACCACTAGTGTCTCATTACTCCGAATCCGAGTACTACACAACATGGATCAACAAATACGGAGTGCCAGAAGCGGCTATCCGACCCCTCTGGTGGCATGACACCGAGAACGTTGTGAAGGGTCACGTCACTATGCCGGCCATGTTGATGGCTTCCCTCGGTCAAGTCACTTCCGACCAGTTAAGTGATGCTTTTTGGTACCTAAGAAGGCATTCTGTCGCGATGTACGAGTTCCACCTTGATTTGGCGGTTAGTTTCGGAGGGCCGGACGCCGAGTTACCCGACTTGAGTTAAAAAATCTCTGCACTTGCGGCTACTTCACTGGTGAGTACGTCGTTGGTCAAAGCCAAGGGGGAAACGACCCACCATTGGCGGAGTTGAGAAAGACTTCAGCGATTTCACCCTCGTCAAGCAGCGGGGCAAGAGTAATCGTCAAACTTGGCGAATCTCGCTCAACCACCAAAACATCGAGCCAATTGGGGATGACAAGGCCTGCCGCCCTTAAGTGCTCAATTGGATCGTCAAGTAACGACTGACGTTCGGCGGCATCCGTGGTCGCGACGCCAAAGACTTTACCGAGATCTACCAGCTCTGTGGGCGGCCTAGACTGCTGAGAGTCAGCTGGAGTCACGTGGATCTCCTGTCATAGGGCCGATGAATAGTACGACTTGAGATTGTTTCATGACCCCTGTTTTTAGTGAAGCCGCATGTTCTCGTGCGCGAACATGCACAGAAACGATAGGAGGCGAGAATGAGAGTATGGCAAACGTGGACGTTGGGACGCAAAATTTCGAGCAAGCACTTCGTTTCAATCCCGCCATACCGATCCATCGCGAGGTGGGCACTGATGCCTACTGGGTTTTCCGTCCTGATTATCCAGCTCGTCTGACAGGTACCTATGTCAACTTCCTAATGCAGACGATGCAACTGGAAGCGTCATTAACGCAGGTAACTAAGATGGCTGAGGAGCAGGACCTAGCACCTTTCGCTGTCCAGGCGCTTGCTATGCGTTGGTTGTCCGACGGCTATCTCATCTCCGCTGACTCCGAATTTCCCACCGAAGGACGAACTCACGACTTCGTTGCGGAAGCCACGCACTATGTCGACCGGGAATCCGGCACCGTACTTGAAATCCAGCCGATCTCATCGGAGTTGCCCGTCGTCGTCGTCGAAGACTTCGTTGACATTGGTTCGATCGCGAACAAGATGTCCGGGCCCGCGCTCATAGTCTGCGTCCGCGGCCAGTCAGTCGTGGTGGCGGCAGTGGAGTGTTTTCAGTGCTTAGCGACTCGCCACGGCGAGAGGCGGGCATTGGAGATCGTCGCGGCTGAGCTTTGCGCGCTTGCGTACCTCCCGCTGCGCCCTGTCGCTCCTATGGATATGTCGAGGTATGCGGCAGACCTGCTTCGCCGTGCCAGATCTAGTGATGTGCGTGATCTGCTCTACGAATCGCTTCCTGGTGGCGATGCCATTGTCGAGCACCGATTGATGCGGGTGCCGGGTTGCCCGTCTTGTGACCCACGCGGTATCTCTCTCACCAAGGCTGGGAAATCTTCCGATGGCGACGACCTAATCTTGGGCGGGGATGGTTATCGCAGCAGCACTCCTGAACAGACCTGGGAACGCTACCGCCACCACGTTAGCCATCTGGTCGGTGCTGTGCCGTCGGTCGAACCCAAAGGTCGACCTGAGCTGAATGTGTATGAAGCGGGGGCGAACCTCGCGCGCGTGGGCCAGAGCTTAAGTGAGGTGTTGAATGGCTTGCGAGGCACCTCTGGCGGGAAAGGTACAACTGCAGATGCTTCCCGGGCGGGGGCTTTGGCGGAAGCCCTCGAGCGCTCATCGTCGGTTTATCGAGGAGACGAGCCTTACATCTTGGCGGCCTTTGAAGAGTTACCAAATGCGGTGCATCCCAACTCGGTGCACCTCTATAGCGATACCCAACTCGCAAGAATGGACGCCCTTTGGGCGTCAGGAGATTTAGGCCTTGCACCGGACTTATGTGAGTTCGTTCCGCGTAGCTTTGATACCCATGCGCCGGTGCATTGGACTGATTTCACCGTGCTGGGAACCGAGGAGACGCGGTTACTGCCGGCCAGTGTCACCTGGATTGGGCACCCCGATAGCCGAGGTTATCGCTATAGCGCTTGCTCGAACGGGCTCGCTGCCGGAAACTCCCTAAATGAGGCTGTGCTGCAGAGCTTGCTCGAACTCGTAGAACGAGACAGCGTCGGGCTTTGGTGGTACCCGCGATGCCACCGCCCAGGTATTGACCTAGACGCCATCGACGATCCTCGGGTAACCACTGCACGGAAAATGGTCGAGCTACCAGGGCACGTTACTTGGGTACTTGACCTAACTTCTGACTTCGGTGTGCCGGTATGCGTTGCCCTTTCGGCTCGTGAAGATGGAAGCGGCATTCTCTTCGGTACTGGTTCGCACCTTGATCCAATCCTCGCGATCACTCGTGCGCTGACAGAAATGGCGCAGATGGTTAAAGGCTGGGAAGAAATTAGCGAGCACCTACGCAATGAGCAGCGGTGGTTTGATTCGGTGACCTTGCAGACAGATCCGTGGCTCGCACCTACTCACCTGGTTCCTGTGCAGTCAAGCCCCACTTACGCCTCAATCGGGTCGGCGCTTGAATCATTGGTTGCACGATTAGACAGTGCAGGACTCGAGGTGTTAGTCAAGGACTTCACTCGAAGGGATATCGGTTTGCCCGTGGTGCGCACCTTCGTTCCGGGGCTGCGTCACTTCTGGAATCGGCGCGCTCCCGGTCGCTTGTACGACGTCCCCCCCCGATTGGGTTGGCGAAATGGACCATACGAAGAATCAGATCTCAATCCATGGACAGTATTTATATGACGATTCCGGCTCCCGCTATCGGCATTGATGGCCACGATTGGCGTTCGGCAAAGTCACTATCGAGTAACTCGACCACCTCACGCGCGACTACAGCGGAAGAAACCTGGGAACGGATACATCCGCTACTGGCCGACTACGGAATTACCCGAATCGCCAACGTGACGGGATTAGACATTACCGGCATCCCAGTCTTCAATGCCATCAAACCACTCGGACGGAGCCTTTCAACGGCAAGTGGCAAAGGTACAACTGTGGCTGAATCTCGTGTTGGCGCGGCAATGGAGGGCATCGAACAAACAGTCTGGGAGTCGCAACCTTTAGGTGAGATCTATGTGAGTGAATACGAATTGAACTTATCTGACACGCCTTTCATTCCGTCGCGAACGATACCTCGCCGCACGGCTAACCTGTCGTCCGTGCAGCGCCAGCAACATTGGACTGCCGGCTGGGACATCGTGAATCAACGTGAGGTACTCGTACCAAGCTTGGCTGTTTGCATTCCTAACAGTTACCGGGATGTGTGGGGCGGTCCTGTCATAAGTTCAAATGGCCTAGCCAGCGGTAACACGGTTCTGGAGGCCGTATCATCGGCTCTTCTCGAAGTCATCGAGCGAGATGCCGTGTCTGGCAATGTGAAGTCACATCGCCAGATTGACCTTAGTTCAATTACCGACCCCCTTGCGCGTGAATTGTTAGAACGCCTTTCGTCGGCTGATTTAACGACAAGCATTGTTGATGTGACGGCTAAAACTGACATCCCTACTTATGCCGCCACTGTCTTCGATCAAGCTCACGAGAGCGTCGGTTCATGGGTGGGCTATGGATCCAGCCTAGATTCGCATGTTGCGCTAGTTCGCGCAATAACCGAAGCCGCGCAGGTACGAAACGTAGTCATTTCTGGAGCGCGAGACGATATCTTCGATTTAGATCTGCGGGCAATGGCATTGGTAAGTTCACGTGGACGACTCGTCCACAACTCGTCCAAACCCGAGCTCTCCGTCTTTGAATCCGTGTGCGAAAGCAGCGCAACTTTTGAGGAGGATATCCAAACTATCATTGGTAAGTTAGCCAATGTGGGCATCCACCAGGTAATCGTGATTCGTCACTCGCTCCCCCAAGATGTGGTTCAGGTGGTGCGCGTGATTGTGCCCGAACTGTGGGCAAACCTTCACGGTGGAACTGAAACCTTTCCGATCATTTCGAAGACCGGGGGGAACAATGAGTGAGTCCGGACGCCTGCAGATTGTCTTTCTGGGTCCCTCCTTATCCCGTGAGGAGGCGCGGCGAATTCACCCCGAAGCCATGCTTTTGCCGCCGGCAAGGTCTGGTGACGTCGTATCGGTACTGCTGAATTACCGCCCGCACGCGATCGGCTTGGTCGATGGAGTTTTCCGAACCTCGACGGCGGTCTTGCACAAGGAATTGCTTGAGGCAATCTCGCAGGGAGTCTGGGTCGTGGGCTCGAGCAGCATGGGCGCCTTGCGCGCTGCTGAATGTGCCCGATTCGGCATGATGGGAGTGGGTCAGGTCTTCGAGCAGTACCACTCAGGCGCACTCGAGGATGACGACGAAGTTGCCGTTGCGCACGCCGATCAGGAAAGTGGATATCGGGCTTTCGGGCAGCCGATGGTGACAATCCGAGCCACATTGATTCAACCGGCAGCCAGTGAAGTGTGTACGGCTCACGAAGCACAGGTACTTATTGACGCTCAAAAGGCCCGACACTTCGCGGATCGCGGATTCCATGGTGTGCTTGACACCGCCAAAAACGAGCTGGCTTGGCCTGAGTCGAGAATCGACCGTTTACGTGAATTCATTCGTGAAAACACAATTGACGTGAAGGCTGATGACGCCAGACAACTTCTTGAAACCTTGCTATCCCTCCCAGATTCTCGGGTTCCGATAGACCGGCGCCCGGCTGGCCATCATTCAAGCGCCTTCATGGCGCTCCTTGATCGTGATCGGATGGTAGGTCTGCGCGATGAGCTACCGGTATCTTTCGATGCGATTATGCGCTACGTGGCTTTGAATCGAACGGAGCATTCCGGCAATCGAAGTCGGGCCTCGCGACGACAGACTCTCCTACAAATTGGCCGAGTCCTTGACGTGCAACCATCACCCGATGAGTTGATGCGATCGCACCTTTCACTCAGTGCGCGAGTCGGAATGAGCCTGGACGAATGGGCAGCGGCCGTAGACCTGACTTCGGCAGACCTTGACCGATTCACCCACGAGGAAGCCGTGCTGGACAAACTGGAGAAATGGGCACTTCACAGCCGTGCCGCCGACGGCTATGTGCGGGCCTATCTTGACGAACTGAGACTCGCAGGCTTGTATCCCGAGATGCGAAGACTTGCCGGCGAGATCGAGCAATTCCGTCCAAATCCCTCACAGATTCAAGAGCTCACAATGACCCAGACGCTTCAGGAGCACATCGATGGCACCGGATGGGCACCGCCGCGGTCATGGCCGTCCTTCATGGAGGAGAGTGAACTTGGTGGTACTACCGGTGTCTTCGAGCGACTCACCACATATGTGACCGCGGCGCGCGGACTCCCATCGGAAGTAGCTGAAAGACCATCCACGCCATCCTCGTCATTTGCCGGGGAGACTGACCTTGACGAACCTATGGGCAGCCCATTGAGATCTAGGGGCGCCTGATCAAGGGAACTTGACGTTCCTACCCGCGAACGTTAACAGCCCGAGATTCAGGCCGGGATGCCATAATTTAGTCTAAATAGCAACATGTGCGGTTAAAGAGTTTTCTAAACCATAAGCTTCGCAAAAGCGAAGCGTAAATGCATACGAGGGAGTCCCGAGATGGAATTCGATTTCATGGCAGTTATGGCTAAGGCCGCTACTGACCCAGCAGAGCGGGCGCGCCTACTGGCCGACCCGAGGGCATACTTGGCTGATAACGGAATGAAACTTCCGGCCTTCGTCAACATCGAAGTTGCGGAGATTGACGCAATGGCACCCACGATTTCGTTCGGAGTTACTCCCATGCTTGACGTGGACGAACTCTCAGAAGAGGCTCTGCAAAGCGTTTCAGGCGGAAGTAAAGCCTGCTGCATGGTCTAGACCTGAATCCGCGCGAAATGGCATGGTGCCGTAACCGCTCGTTATCCAATCGGAATACACCCTAAAGGAGATAGACCATGGAGTTCGATTTCATGACAGTGATGGCCAAGGCCGCGACTGACCCAGGAGAGCGGGTTCGTATGCTGACCGACCCCAGGACGTACCTAGCCGAAAACGGGATGAAACTTCCGGCTTTTGTTGAAGTTAGTGCAAACGAAATCACCGGGATGGCGCCGACGATCTCGTTCGGACTTCCCCCCATGTTGGACATGGATGAACTTTCCGAAGAGGTGCTCGCGGTCGTCGGCGGCGGAGGCTCTTGTTGCACGTTGAGTTGCGCTACTTAAGATCAGCCCCCAGATCTTGGGAGAAGTGACTCGATGCTGATGAAAATCATCCTCGAGTTGAACTCCGAATGTGTTGTCGAGTGGCTTGGGCTGATTCTGCACAACAAGCGGACAAAGCTCACTGACATGTCACTGCTGGAAAAACTCCAGTCTGGCGTCGAGATCACAGAACTTGAGTACCTGTCGACAACAGTACCGGAGGTCACTGCCAGTCAAGTATTAAAAATATTGCATCAAAGGCGGCTGTTGCAGTGGCGTCTTGTAGATCAAAACGGATCTACAGTAGCCACGGCACGGCCCTTGAGCGCGAATGAGCCGTGGCCCGAGTTCCCAATGATTCCCGGCGGAGATTTGTCGCGCTTTACTTCGTCGAGAATGCGCGGTGGCAGCTGGGTTATTGAGTCTGGTGCCAGCAGATGGGAGGTTGAACTCCCAGTTTCAGGGATGGCACAGTTAGTGGCTGCTCAAAAAGACGTACTCACTTTTATGGCACCGTTCGACCTTTTAATTGACCGTGACCAAACAGCTTCATTGACGATGTGGGAACCCAACGATCTCATGCTCGCAACACGGAGTTCTATGGATTTGGCGCCCGAGCATGTTGGTGGGACATTTCGATTCCGGCAGGAACTGGAACCAACGGCATTTTACTCCCAGAAGCTATTTTCCGGAACTCTGGCAACGCTTCCTCCGCCGCAGCCCTTGCCTGAGGTGAAGTTTAGTTCCGTTGTAGAAAATCGCCGTAGCATCCGTGAGTTTCATGACCGCCGACTCAGCGGTGAATTAGTAAGCACCTTGCTCTGGCACACGTTAAGGGCGCGGGAAGTGCAACTACGCAATCCCGAGATTGATAATTCGTACGACGCCGCATTCAAATCCGTTCCGAGCTCAGGCGGGGTAGCGGCGATCGACGCCTGGTTGATGATTCGCGATGTAGAGGGTATCGATTCAGGGACCTGGTGGTACGACCCCATAAACCACGAACTGAGGCGGACGAGCGACAGCATCTTCGGATTCGACGGCGCGAGTGCACCCCAGTTCGCAATTCTATTGGCGACCCGTCATGAGCGACTTGCTTGGAAGTACGAGAGACTCGCGCTCCATCTTGCCCTTTGTGATGCTGGTGTCGTGATCCACGCCTTGCAATTGACGTCCACGGCCCTTGGACTGGGGGCGTATCCAATTGGCGGAATTTCGCAGGTGAACGCGAGTGAGCATATGAGCTGCTCCCTGTTCACTCACATGCCAATCTGCCAGGTCTTAGTGGGTCATCCCGTGATCTCAACGCCAGCATGACCTCTAGTTCTACTCGGACGGACACAGACCGGGCCGCTCGACTATTTCACCGCCGAATGTTGATGGCGTCAGGTGATCGGCTAGGGATCGTGCACGTCATGAAAACGGCCGGGACCTCGCTGCGCTCCCTCTTAAGCGAATATGGCCACACCTACGTTGGACCTCGGTACTTAGACATGAGGCCAGACTTTGACATCTCAGATTGGCAAACTCCCGCGCGTGAGATGGTGATGTCTCCGGAGGACTTAGCAGACATTTTTACGCGTATGCCGTCTGCGATGGGTCACATTCTCGCTCAGTCATACCTAGATGCTGGCGCTACCCATTTGGTTCTGACCGTGCGAGAGCCTCGGGCACGCGTAATTTCCTTATTCCGATACCTCCAATTTGCTGAAGGGGCAACTTCGCATACCGGTGCTACCGGCCAAGCAATGCTTACATCAACAGATGGGTCGCTGTGCGACTTCCTTGAGTTAGCTCCGTTGCGCATGCATACCTTCAACTCTATGGCGCAGTTCATGCTCGGCACGAGGCGTTATCCCTCGACAGAGAGCGATCTGACAGCGAGGCTTAAAGACGTGCTGCCGTACGTGTTAGCCGCTCATTGGGCGGGCGATGATTTGGCTTTACTTACAACAGTGAGGGAATTTCTCCGCCTCCCCGACGATCACTTTCAACTACAACACCTAAACGTCGCCCAAATCCCAACTTCACACACATCACATCTACTGACCGTGGAGGATCTAGCCATGCTTAATGAGTACACGGCGCTTGATTCTTGGCTACTGGAGGAACTTATGGTGGCGGGAGTACTACGCCGTCGAATGCCGCATGATCTTGATCTTGAATTTGAGCACTGCGCGAGGCGGTTAGGCTTCTTGCTCCCAAATCACCGTTGATTCCGAAGGCTGGTTCGTGCTCTAGGTCATCTGGCGAAGTGCAAGATCTCGGAAGTGTCCCGGGGCTTCCATGAGTTCATCGAAGGTGCCCTCCTGCGCCACCTTTCCGGCGACGAGCACGATGATCCGATCGGCATTGCGGATGGTAGAAAGCCGGTGTGCGACCACAATACGGGTAAGGCGAAGTCTCTCGATTGATTCAACGACAACGCTTTGTGTCACATTGTCGAGGGCGCTCGTGGCCTCGTCGAGGATCAACATTTTTGGGTCTCCAGCGAGCGCCCGTGCGATGAGCACGCGCTGGCGCTGGCCTCCAGACAAGGTGCCACCCGAGTCGTTCACTGGCGTGTCGAGCCCCATTGCTAGGGCGCGGATATCGTCGCCGACGGCGGCCGCGTCCAAGGCCCTCCAGATCTCACCGGTGCTGAACTGCCGGCCCATATCGACATTGAGCTTGAGCGGTCCGGGAAGTAGTGTCGACGACTGCAGTACACAACCGATCTGTCGTCGAAGTGACGGGCGGTCAAGGGATGCGAGATCCTTGCCGTCAGCCGCGATGACTCCGGATTCCGGATCCTCAAGGCCCAGCAGGATGCGCATTAGTGTGGTTTTACCGCAACCGGAAGGACCGACGATGGCCACCTGCTCTCCGGGGCTCACGTGGAATGACACACCATCGAGGATGGCAGGGCCGCCCGGCTCGTAGCGAAACACCACATCGCGCACTGATAGGTCGCCTTTAAGAACTCCGGGGTTGATTCCAGAACCAAAGCCTTCAGGGACAGACTCAAGCACCGGATTGAGAACATCCAGAATCGCGCGCGAGTTCATCGCCGCGAGGCCGGCGACCGTGGCGGCCGCAATCGATGCCGATGCCAGGGCCGCTGCTGTCTGTGCTGTTACAAACTGACCGTAGGAAGCGTGGGTGACCGTACTCACCGCCACAATGACGATCAGACCAACTAGTGGCCAGGCTGCGATCAGCACCATTTGCACGGTGCCCAAACGCCGGAGTCCTAGGTCAGCCTTAGTTAAAATAGCTTGCCTTTGGGCCCATCGTCGGTATGCACGCCCTTCAGCTCCAGATACCCGAAGGCGGTTTACAGCACCAAGGATTTCCATCAGGCGACTACTCGACGAGGCGCTTGCTGCAATGCGCGTTGCGGCACGTTTGGCCCCTACCCGCACCAGCCACCAACTGACGGCGATCTGTAATGCCATTAACAGTGTGACGGCGGCCAGCATTGTCGGGCCGGTAGTGGCGACTGCCGCTAGACCGCCAAGTACAGCAACTGAGTCAAGGAGCGTCGAGATCGTGATATCCGGCAGCGCTACAGCGGCACTATTCACGGCTGTTGCTTTAGTCACCCGATCACCCAGGGTGAAGTTGTCATGCCAGCCTGCCCGCAACCGCATCATGCGATCCCACACCGCGCCGGAGGAGATAGTCGATGCCTTTACCCGCACGCGAAGCAGTGCAAGCCCTCGAACAAAGCGGAAAGCGATACTTGCCGCAACCACGAGAATCAGCGTCGCGAGGCCCCACAGCAAGGCACTTGAGCTGATGGTGGTGAGTGACGCAGATAATTGGCCAAAGACATAGGGCACTGCGAAGGCGATAACCGCGATGAGCGCCGTCATCGCACCGATCATCATCAGGTCAGAACGTGAGCCGATGAGCGACAGGCTCCGCAGGTTGCGCAAACCGCGTGGCTGGGCTGCCAGAACGGGAACAAACTCGGTGGCCTTCGACTGCAGGGTTGCCGCCGTCTCTTTCGTGACAGGTGTTAGAACCCCGGGGTTCTTAGGATCGATGATGACCCAACGGCGGCCCTGTCTACTCAGGCGGACTGGGCCCCCTGACGTGAGGCGGCCGACCATCTCGGGTCCATCAACTGTCCACCATCCGTGTCGTAAATCAACAGTCCGCGCTCGAGCCATACATGACTCGGCCACCGCCGTCATGGCCTCTCGTCCAAGGTCGACCTCGGCCTGAGCCCGCTCCCGAGCAGCATCGTCAACTGGGATTCCACCGGCGACCAACGTGTCAAACGCGACAGCAAGCGCCAGGTAATCAACACCGGACTGCCGAGGAGGTCGGGCGACGGAGCCGCTCATCGTTCCGCTGAGGAGATCGATACCTTCTTGGACCTGCAGCAATGAACGAGATTCGGCACCGGTTAGTCGTGAGGCCCGTTCGGCGGACTCTCGATTGGCGAAGGCGATGGCCGACTTGATGGCGAGTTGACCCACGATGTCGAGAGCGCCACTCCATGCAGCAAAGCCTTCAGGTTGCGCCCCTTCGCTGATACGGCAGCGCAAGCCGGCAGTCAGCCACACATCTCGGGTCATGGGAATGGCAGCGTCTAGGACCCCAATACTTGCGTCCTTCCACCCACACCATTGCGCTGATCCTGAGGTGACCTTGAGCCAACCTTGAACCCTCCAGTCGGAAACCGCCACCATTTCGGGGTCGAAAACAACCCGCTCACCAGGCGCAAGTCGCAGCGATTCACCGGGTGCCGGCGCGACAACCTTGTCCGCCCATTGGTCTCTGCGTGAGACGGTACCGAGCAGTGAGATCCACTGCTCCACGCTGCTCAAATCACCACTGGCCACCAACTCGTGGAGTGATCGTCGTCTGACATCGGTGCCTGGCATCCCGGTGAGGAGTATCCGCTCGCCGTCCTCGGAAGCGGAACTGCCAAATGCGCATTCGCCCGGGGTCAGCGTTAACAGTGGCAACCGTCGCCCGTCGCTGCACTGCGCGAAGACGAGCATGGCTCCGGCGACACATTCGATCACCTCACCCGAAGTCGGGTGCAGCACTGTCGTAGCCGACAAAGTCTCGTGATCTGGCATGGTGTGGGTCATCCTGATCCCACCAGTCGTGCGTAGGCGCCCTTGAGCGCCATGAGTTCGTCGTGTGTCCCTCGTTCGACAACCACGCCGGAGTCAAGCACGATAAGTTCGTCGCTGTCGCGAATAGTAGACAGTCGATGCGCAATCACTAGACAGGTAATTCCGCGGCGGCGGATGGCAGCATCGATGTGTTGCTCCGTGGTCGCGTCGAGGGCGCTAGTCGCTTCATCGAGGACCAGGATTGCTGGCTTGCGCGCAAGGGCACGTGCGATTTCAATTCGTTGCCGCTGGCCACCCGAGAGATCTTTTCCGCCCTCGAGCAGGATTGCGTCGAGTCCGCCGGGCCTGGCCGCGACATCCTCAGAAAGTTGAGCATCTTCTAGCGCATCAAGAATGTCGACCTCGGGGATAGTTGGATCCCAGAGGGTCACGTTGTCTCGGATTGTCCCGGCGAAGATAGTGACATCCTGATCAACGAGCGCAACCCCGTCGGTAATTACGGTTGGTGCGTGTTCACGGCGGGGCAGCCCATCGATGAGCAATTCACCGGACCATGGTTGATACAGGCCCGTGACGAGTCGCGAGAGCGTTGACTTACCGCAGCCGGAGGGCCCAACGAGTGCAACCCTTTGCCCTGGGGTGACGTGCAGGTTGACCCCAGAGATGACAGGTTGCCCCAGCCTGCTGTATCCGAATGTCAAATCGCGCGCCTCAAGCTCACCGCGAATCGATTCGGGGGCCTCGGGCCCGGATCCTTCGGGCCATTCAGATTCAAGATCGGCGTCGAGTACGTCATCCACCTGATCAAGGACCGCCCTTAGCAACTGGGATTGACTTAGGGAGACGACGATCTGGGGAATAGGAGCCATGAGCACCCCGATGAGGGCGAGTGCGGCAATAAGCGATGCGTACGACGTACGGCCTTCTACGACACCGTACATCGCGACGCCCGAGATTATGACGAAGCCGATACCAGAAATGGTTGGAGGTAGCAGTTCCATTGAGAGCAGGCGCAAGCCGATACGTTGATTTGCCTCAAGTAAGCGGTTCTCGGCAGCAATGCCGTGGCTGATGATTCCGTCCTCAGTGCCTGAGGCCTTGATTGATTCAACCTGTGACAGCGAGGCCGACATCACCGCGCCTACCTCGACTTGCTCAACTACAACTTTGGAGGCTTCATTTGTGGTGCGGTCAATTGACCACTTCAGAACAGCACCCAGGATTGCCGTGACGGCCAATGCCACCAATCCGGTTACGGGATCAATGAATAGCAGCACGACCGCTGCGGCAAGAGCAGTTAGTGCCCCCGTCGAGATATTGACGACGATTGCTGAGACCTTCTCACTAAGCGAGTCGATGAGAAGAGCTCGTTGTGAGATTGCCGCTGCACCACGTTGAGCATGAAAATTGGCGGGCAACTGCAACAGTTTCTGAACCACTGAAGCCCCAAGCCGAAGGGAGATCTTGGTGGCAAGACGCACGGTGAGCGAGCCTTGGAGGGCGAGCAGCACTGTTTGAAGAACGAGGGCGAGGAGTAGTCCGCCGAGTACAGCAAGAGGGAGCTTGGAGCCTCCGCCTGCAAGCTCAGAACCGTACAGACTTAACAACTGTGGAACGAGCAGGGTGGGAACCACGAGTAGTAACCCAACGAGGAGTGCGGTGGCAGCTGCAGGGCCAAGGCGACCCGCTGCCTCGAGCAGCCGGGTGGTGATGCCAGGCCGCTTCCCGCCGCGCACAAAGTCGGGTCCGGGTACGAGCGCCATTGTGATGCCGGTGAAACTCTCATCAAATTCTTTGTCGTCGCAGTTGCGTGGGCCGCCGGCGGGATCGTTGAGGTACCAGCCCCCCGGGTACCAACCCTCGACCACCAAGTAGTGGTAGAAACGCCAATGGATGATGAGCGGGAAGGTCATGGACTTCAGTGCCTCAGGTTCGCGCTTGTAGGCCTTTCCCTCTAAACCCAGGGCGCGCGCCGCACCCAGAACACTCAGGGCAGTGGCACCATCTCGAGCTACTCCACACATCACGCGCAACTTGTCGAGGGATTCAATCTTTTTGTAGTAGCCGGCGACCATCGCCAAACTGGCTGCCCCGCACTCGGTGGCCTCCATTTGTAGCATCGTTGGCACCTTGGTGCGATGTCGACGGGCCACACGTGGTTTTGTCTCGGGGGATGCCTCCGCGGTCACAGCCCACTCATGAGTTTCTGTGCGAGCGTCTCCTCCAAGATTATGAATGTTGCGGAGAGGCCATCCCCAGGAATCAGCGGAGACGCCGCATCGACCGAGACGAGCACGAACCCTGCCTCATTACTGAGAGTGACGGCAACCCTCGAAGAGGCGATGTTGGCGGGTACCGGTGCTGCCTCGATGCCAGCGATCCTGCCGGCTATACGCTCGCCCGTGCCGGTGAGGATCGTGACCTGTTGCCCGACGAGCAACTGCCTCGCATAGCTCTCATCGACGGCAAAGAGTGCACTCGTGAGCGGGCCATCGGGTAGTACTGTGATGACGGGTTCGCCCCGAGTAACGACCGAGCCTGCCGCACCGAGCACCTGCCAAACGGTCCCGTCGATGGGTGAGGCTGCGAACACCATCGAACTAGCGGATGACGCGGCTTCGGACAGCCGTTGCCCGGCCGTAACGTGGTCTCCAGAGGCGACGGCCACCCCGAGAATCACTGAATCCGCGGGGCTGGCAGCTATGGCGACCCCGGGAGAGGCCACCGCTCGCCCGGAACCGGGTACCGAGGTGACGACCGTGGTGCCCAAGGCGTAGGCGACTCCGGCCACGATGAGGATTGCCACGCCGACAATGACGATCCAGCGGCGGCGCGAAGTGAGCGGG
>JBIIOU010000176.1:0-4456 GCA_044336815.1 Candidatus Nanopelagicales bacterium
ATCCCCCACCGAAGTAGTGCAAACTCTCATCAAGACCCTGCCCAGTGGTCAGGTACCTTTCTTACTGAGCATCGTCAGCAAAATAGGCGGGCATGGCATCACGCCTTACGCCGTACTTGACCGCGGCAACGGCCTTTTCGATATCGCCGTCTATGACAACAACTTTCCGTTACGCGCCCTGGCCCTGACGGTCGATACAAATACCGATTCATTCGTCTACACCTCCGCCGTCAATCCAAATAGCCCGACCTACACCTGGAGTACCGCGACGAACGCAGCCATCTCACTTACTTCAATTGACGAGATCTTGGCCGTTCAACCATGCCCGGTATGCCGCGGGAAGGACACTGGCACTTTGCTGGCTTTTAGTTCATGGGATATAAAAAATAACGGCCTACTTGGCATCACGTTACTTGATGCGCAAGGAAATGGCCTAGCTTCTGATCTTTATCGGCTAATGTCACCCCTGAACCCAGCAAACCAAGAGCAGGTAAGCGCACCGCTGATAGTGATCGATCCGGGAGTGGAGTTTACGGTCGAAGTTGCTGCCGGAGCCCTTGTCACTCCGCAATCCCTCGAGGTGTACGCAATGAGCAATGGTGCCTCAGATGTGTTGACCCTTGAGGACATACCCTCCCAAAGTACCGTCAAGTTCGCGGTTTATGAAGAAGGGACAATTTTCTCCGCGACCAAGGCAACATCCCCGCGCATCCAGCAGCTCGCAGACGGAAAAGAGAATAGCTACGAAGTCAATGGCCATCCATTGGATCTACCAAAAGGCGTATACGTTGGGCAAGAATGGGATCGCCAAGCAAAGACGGTGCGCTACTCGACAACCGCAAAGCAAACCCTGAAGTGGAATATCCAAATCGACAAAAACCCGACTCCAACCGAGTTCGGCTGGGCCGGCCTTGGTGTTGAGGTACCAGCCGGCAGCGATATCTTGATTGACTACGCCAAGATGTCGGGTGTGGTGCCGCCACTGGCCTGGGTTGTCGGTAAAGACAAGTCTCGGACACCGGTAACAATGGTGAAGATAACAACGGCATTACTCAAGGCGGAAAAGGCCAACGTCTACACGGTCGTCGGGCCTGGGTGATAGGCACTTTCACCAATTATTGGAGCCATCACCGCTAAATGTTTGGTGTTACGGGTCGAAGATCCAAGCCGTCAATGCCTTCCAACCCTTGAGCATTGCGCGTGTACAACGGAAGGTTATGAGCAAGGGCGGTAGCTGCGATGAGTGCGTCAAATGCGCGGGCCTGAGTTTTTCGCCCTGATTGGCGCAAGCACCCGGCGACAATCGCAAACCTTCGCGCGCACGCAGCATCAAAGGGCAATGGATCAAAGGATGCCTCAGTTTGTTGAAGAACAAGTTGGCGCATTGCCCGTTCATGTGAGTTTTTTGATATCTCTGGGCCGACACTTAATTCGGCGAGTGTGATGACGCTAATAGTGGGGAATGCGGGGAGATCTGCTGCAGAGAGATTCGGTAACTTGATCACCACACTGGTATCCAGGATTCCCACAGCAGTAACCGCAGAAGTTGCCTCCGAAGTCGAAGGTGTCACGGTTTCACATTCAGATTCGAGTCAAGGGTTGTATCAAAAGCCTGGTCGATGTCACGGCGCAAAGATTCGGCATCAATTCGCGGAACGTTTTTCCAGCTTTCCAGCAAGGCAGCAGCACTCAATCGAGGTTGTGGGAAGGGCGTTAGGAGTGCGACAGGGGAACCATCACGAGTGATCGTCATGGTTTCACCGCTTTCCACCCGATTCAGAATCTGCCCACCGTAGTTGCGCAAGTCACGCACTGAAACCTCGTTCATATGGTCAGTGTATCACCGGTGATACACGCACGATTCCGTGGACAACTCGCAAGGGCTCCACCACGCAGGAGTCTGGGCCGGCCCGATGGTTCGATCGCAGTTTTGCCTGAAGTGCTGGTGCGCACAAGATGCATCCGCCCCTCGAATGCAGGACACTGCTCGTTAGTGGAGAAGGAGTCAAGAAACCCGAACTGCTGACTAGGATCGAGCACCAAAGAAGATTCACCAGCAACAGCGAATCGGGGAAATAATGGACTTCCAACTGAGCGCACGGGCCCAGGAGCTCTCAGAGAACATGTGGGACTTCCTCAACACCCGCGTGCTTCCTTCGGAGAAGGAGTACGACCGCTACCGGGCAAGTGTCGGCCCCGAGGACTCAACCCTCCCCCCCCATCGTTGAGGAGCTCAAGGCCGAAGCGCGTGGACGCGGCCTATGGAACCTATTCCTGCCTGCCGAGAGCGGGCTCACGAACACCGAGTATGCATCCTTGGCCGAGATCTCCGGCTGGAGCATGGACATCCTCCCCGAGGCGATCAACTGCCAAGCCCCCGACACCGGGAACATGGAGACCCTGCACCTGTTCGGAACACCGGAGCAGAAGGCGACCTGGCTCGCGCCGCTCCTCGATGGCACGATGCGCTCCGCGTTCGTCATGACCGAGCCTGCGGTCGCGAGCAGCGACGCCACGAACATCACCTGCTCGATTGAGCGCGATGGCGATGATTGGGTCATCAACGGGCTCAAGTGGTGGGCGAGTGGCGCGATGGACCCGCGCTGTCAGATCTTCATCGTCATGGGCAAGACCGATCCCGACGGGCCGGCCCACCGCCAGCAGTCGATGGTTCTAGTCCCCCGGGACACCCCCGGCGTCACGATCCAGCGATCACTTCCCGTCCTCGGCCACTATGACCAGCACGGTCACGCACAGATCCTCTTCAAGGACGTCCGTGTTCCCGTCTCGAATCTTCTCGGGGAGGCCGGTGACGGATTCATGATCGCGCAGGCTCGCCTTGGCCCCGGCCGTATCCACCACTGCATGCGTGCCATCGGCGCCGCCGAGCGTGCCCTCGCGATGATGGTAGACCGAGCGAAGAGTCGAGTGGCGTTCGGCGGACCGCTATCGGACCAGGGGACCATTCAGCGCGATATCGCCGAATCCCGCATCGAGATCGAGCAGGCACGCCTTCTCACCCTAAAGGCCGCTTGGATGATCGATCAGAGCGACGCCAAGGCTGCCCGCATGGAAATTGCCGCGATCAAGGTCATCGCACCGCGGATGGCGTGCGCGGTCATCGACCGGGCAATCCAGATCTACGGCGGGATGGGCATGACCGACGACGTACCGCTCGCACGCATGTACGGCTGGCACCGGGGACTTCGAATCTTCGACGGCCCCGACGAGGTGCACCTGAGGTCCATCGCGCGCTGGGAACTCAAGCGGGAGCGGGCTGTTCAGTTCCCATCATGACCGGCACGAGGATGTCGGCGAGGCACGCGGCAAAGGCCTGATCTAAGAACTCCTCCTTGCCGCCGAAGTGGTAGTAGAAGGCGGTCGTGGCTCCCCGAACGATCTCAGCGCGACGTGAAGGAAGTCACTCAAGTGTCGGGCGCTGAGCCAGCACGAATGGGCATCGTTCAACCCCGATTCCGGTCCTTGCAACATATATGGTCGGAGGCATGCGAATCACCCCACGTATCGCCGTCACCACCATCGCCGCGCTGACCCTGTCACTCGGGGCCATGCCATCCGTGGCGCACGCGGACACCATCCCCACCGTGCACTTCCGCGATCTCGTCTCGGGGCAGTCAACGCTGGCATATGGAGAGGCGTTCGGCGTGTGGTCCTGCTGGTCCAACCCGAAGCTCAACGTCAGCCTTTACGCCATGGATGCCGATAGCACATGGCAGACGGTGTCCACCGACAATTCGCTCACGAAGGATCCGACGAACTGCAACGTTGGCGGCCTGCCGTACAGAGCCGTGAACGCGTGGACGGTCAACATGAAGGGCTCGCAAGCATCCGGAGTGCAGCGAGGTGTCATCGTTCTCGGACTGGGAACAAAGCCAACCGCGCCCACGTCTGCTTTCGCTCTCGCGCAGACGCGGCAGGTGTCGGGAGGCGCGGGCAGGAACCTCCAGTGGGCTGACCTGAGTGCCGGGAAGGTCGCGCTCCCACTGGGAGCATCGGTAAGCGTCACCTACCCGGGTTGCGGGGCGAACAACCTGTACGCCCTCGACAGCACCGGCCTCCTCGGCTCGTGGAAGCAGGTCGCCAGCGACTGCGGCGACTCATGGAAGGTCAACTCACCGGGGAGTCAGGGGACCGGGACGCAGTCCGGGATGACCCTCCTTGCCGCGGGACCCGCCAAGCCCCAGTACACGTACGGGCTCGCCAAGGTCACCCAGTAGGTCCGTCGTAGGGAGACCTCACGGAGGCCTCTACATCAGCGGGTACGGAAGAGGGCCAGGCATCGCCCGGCCCTCTTCTCACCTGTGCGCGAGGGGGGAGTTGAACCCCCACACCCTTTCGAGTACACGGACCTGAACCGTGCGCGTCTGCCTATTCCGCCACTCGCGCTCACGCCTTTCGGCGCAAAGCGAACGATACAGGCGCCCATTTAGCCATT
>JBIIOU010000028.1:0-17152 GCA_044336815.1 Candidatus Nanopelagicales bacterium
CCGGCACCAATGGATTTACTTCCTGCAGATAACGGAGGGCGGCGGCGGACAGCGACTCATTAATCGACGTTGTTGATTCCGATAACAATTGAAAAGGCGGTGGCGTGAGCGCGGCAAGGGTAAATACTGTCTGCCACATGTCATCGAGGTGGCCTACGCGCACGTAAGGCCGCAGCGTAAACGTGATTTCGCTACGCAACGGCCGCTCCCATATTTTTACAAAGGCCGCATGGTCGAAGAAAGCCCGCGCATGTAATGCGTACTTCCGGTTGAAGCCATGAGTTCGACCAGCCTTGATTGTTTCAGCGAACGCGCTCGGAGCTAGGTCATCCGGGCGCCGCACGTATGCGAAAACCTTAATCCGGTCGAAATATCTCCCGAGAAATTCGTATAGGCCATCAACTTCATCTGGGCCACGTAATCTCGTTGAGAGGTGCTCGCTCGTGAATAACCAAGTGCCGTCGGTTAAGTCTCGCTCAAATTTTTTCGCCAGCTTTGCTTTTAGCCCCAACTGATCTTCAGGGCTTTCAACGGCGAAAGCGCGGCCAACGCGCCCGGGTTGAGCCGCAAAAGCAGCTGCTAGTTCACCGTGGTTGTCGCCGTGGAAAAACTTTGGGACCTTAACCCCTGCTGCCTCGAGTTCCTTGCGCTTCAGCCCCACCAGTCCTTGCCAGGTGGTGGTGCCCGTCTTGGCTCTACCTATATGCAAGATCAATTCGCGCATGTATCAGGAATCCTCGACCGTGGTTCCACTTTGCGCCTTGCGCGCTGCGCGTTCGGCGCGCACTTGAACTTCAATCGCTTCGGCTTCTTCTAGTGTTGGCGCAGACCCACCACGCCGAGCAGGCAGCCACCACGCCCCTTCGGGCGAATTCATCTCTTTTGGTGTTGGCGGTGGGTATCGATCAATGGTCTCATCTAGAAGTTGCTGGAGTGTTTGGTGAAGTTGCCCGTTGACCAATTCAGCATCATCACTTCGAGTTGGGTGCATTGGAGTACCGATCGTCATTGCAACGGTGCGCCCACGCGTTAAGTCCTTGCGCCCATAACTAAGTATTCGCGCTCCCCCGAAAACAATCATGGGGATTAACGGCACATTTGCCGACACCGCCATGCGCACTGCACCGTTCTTAATCTCCTTCACTTCCATCGAGCGGCTCATGGTTGCCTCCGGAAAGACACCCACGAGTTCGCCGGACTTCAATGCGCGCACTGCGTCGCGAAACGCCTGCGATCCAGCGTCGCGATCAACCGGGATGTGATGCATACCGCGCATAAGAGGGCCGGCCACCTTGTGTTTAAAGATTGCATCCTTTGCCATAAAGCGCACGTACCGATGGCCTATTCGATCAGCGGGTATCCCAGAAAGAGCAAAATCCAAGTAACTCGTGTGGTTGATAGCTATGACCGCGCCACCAACCCTTGGCAAGTTCTCGGTCCCCACGATGTCGAATCTGATCCCCAAGGCCTTAAAGAGGGTCTTGGCGGTAAGGACTATCGGGGGATAGACAATGTCGGTCACAAGGGCAGATTATCTGCTACCTTGCCCGATTATGAGTTACGCGGTCTGGATACTGCAATTTCTCCTGGCATTTGCCTTTGTGGCAGCCGGGGTGACGAAGTTGGTGACACCTGCTGCCAAGCTTCGCCGGCGTATGGCCTGGGCTGAAACCTTCAACCCGTGGGCTATCAAGTTAATCGGCGCACTTGAGCTTCTCGGTGGCTTGGGCCTATTCCTGCCGCCGATCGTGGCTTTTGTCCCGACTGTGTTTACTTTGCTATCGGCGTTGGGATTGGCTGTCATGATGATTGGCGCCATCGCGGTTCATCTGCGGGATAAAGAAGCCCGCGAAGGGTTGCCCGCACTGGTTCTGCTGTTGTTCCTGATTTTGCTCATCTTTGGCCTATTCGCGGTCGACCGCGTCTAAAGCCGAAAGCCGGGACTTTGGTCCCCCACACGCGGTGACCTGTTGCACTACACCGCGCCAAGTCTCCCCGGAAAAATCCAAGTATGGAAGACAATTATCGGGGCCGAATTGTCGTCGGGATCGATGGAAGCCCTCATTCTGAAAGAGCCGCGCGTTGGGCAGCACGCGAGGCCGTGGCAAATGGGCGAGGCCTCACTCTACTTTTCGCAATCTTGCCAGCGGTAACTTCATTTACCTTTGGCCCCGGGGTGCCAGTATCACCTAATGGCATTGATGTAATCCGCGCCGCGGCAGGCAACGAATTGCACTTACTAGCCGAAACCCTTCCTTGTGAGGATGTTTTGACGGCGCTCGTGATCGGAGCACCAAGTGGCGCGCTATTCGACGCTTCGTTGAGTGCCGAAACAATCGTGGTGGGCTCACGTGGTCGCGGCGGTTTCGAGGGCTTATTACTTGGCTCAGTCAGCGCCCAAATCAGCGCGCACGCTCAATGCCCGGTCGTAATAATTCGCGACGAGCCAATCGTCGATGCTCGCAATATCGTTGTGGGCCTCGACGGCTCGCCCGCTTCGCAGGCGGCGCTGGCATTCGCATTCGATCAAGCAAGCACACATGGCTGGCACCTGGTTGCGCTACACGCCTGGGATATTCCCTCATACGATCTCCTCGTATTCTCAGATTCCAGTTCCCCCGTAGCCCTCTCGCGAAATATCGAAGATGAAATCAAACTCACCGCAGCTGCCCTCGGCGGATTCACAGCGAAACACCCAGATGTCAAAGTTGAAACTCGAGTCATCCGCGGTAACACGGCTGAAGCCCTTGTCGCCGCTGCTTACGATGCTGCCATGCTCGTTGTCGGCACCCGTGGGCACGGCCGCATCCTCGGGGCCATCGTTGGATCCGTTAGCAGGTCCGTTATGCACAAATCCGCCGTACCAATTGCCGTCGTTCCGGCATCTTGAGATTAAAGGCCCAATGACTACGCCGCGGCGCACCGCCGACGAAACAATGGTACGTGATTTGATGTCTGTTCCCGTGCTCACTGCTGCGCTCACCGATTCACTTTGGGATGCCTGGCAATTGCTGGTAATTTCTGGGCTGCGCCATCTTGCGGTGGTGGACTCAAGCGGAACTTGCCTTGGCGTACTAAGTGATCGAACGGCGCTGGCCCATGAGCCGCGGACCTTTGAACATTTGGGTAAAACTACAGTTGGCTCGGCAATGGAGGGTGTCCCCCGCCTGGCGATCACTCCCGACCAAACCGCACATGAGGCTGCCGCCCTGATGAGTTTGCACATGGTTGACGCCGTGCCTGTGATAAACGGCGAGGATCGATTGGTGGGCATCGTGACATCGACGGACATCGTGCACTGGGTCGCTCAGTAGAGTTAGGGCATGACCAAAGACCGCATGGTGTGGATTGACCTCGAAATGACCGGCCTTGACCTCGGCTCCGATGAAATCGTCGAAATTGCCTGCATTGTCACCGAAGCCGACCTCACCGAACTCGATGGCGGTATCGACATCGTCGTCAAGCCAAGTGACGCGCCGCTAGCCGCAATGGATGAATTCGTTGTCAATATGCACCAAGCATCGGGCCTAATCACCGAGATACCCAATGGCACCACATTGGCCGACGCCCAGCAGCAAGTTTTGGCTTACATTCAAAAGTATGTGCCCGAAGCCGGCAAGGCCCACCTTGCGGGCTCAAGTGTTTATGTCGACCGCGGCTTCCTTGCAAAATACATGCCAGAACTTGACTCGTACCTGCACTACCGCCTGATAGATGTCTCTAGCATCAAAGAGCTCACCCGCCGCTGGTATCCGCGCGTCTACTTCGGCTCACCGGAGAAAACCGGCAATCACCGGGCGCTTGCCGATATTCGCGAGTCCATAGCAGAACTGCGTTACTACCGAGATGCGGTGTTTGTCGCCCAGCCCGGCCCTGATTCAGATGCGGCAAAGGCGCTTGGGCAAAGCCACGTTGTCAACCATGGCGGCAGCCCTAACCCAGATTCGGTGGCCGAGTCGGCCGGCTGATAGATTCATCCCGCAGGTACAAAGCCCGATTAGTCGGGCAGCGGGCCAGCATGGTGCTCGTAGTTCAATGGTAGAGCGCAGCCTTGTGGTGGCTGATGTTGCGGGTTCGAATCCCGTCGGGCACCCCAACTAGTCGCTAAGAGTTAGCCGTAGGTGCACTCGGTAACCGCATTCTTAACTGTTGAAAGATTCATGCGGTCAAACCGAAAGTCCATCGTCAGCGCCTGCGGCTGGCCATCGACACTAGCCAACCTCGCGGTATACGCATTTGCCTGAGCCAATTTATCCGCGGAGGCAAATGTCAGCTTTTCGGTAACCATCTGATTGCACACAGCGCGCATTTGTGCTGACCCGGCCGCCGCATTTGGATCCGGGGCAACCTGCATCAAACTTGATGCGACCGCTACCAACTGGTTAAAGGTTAGCCCGGAAGAATCAATAACGATGCTCGTCTCCCCCGGATCGGTCATGGTTGACGCAGGTCTTGCTGTCACCTTAAGTACCCCGCCGGTAGCCAATACATCTGATTTCTTGCAGCGAAAACCCGACGGGATCTCCTTGGGGTTTGAATTAGCCGGCTGTTTGAAGCAGTTCGCGTAGACCTGAGCCGTGACGGTTATCTGGGTGCCCGGCTCGCCCAACTTGATCTTGACGTTTGCCACCTTGGCCAAAGAAGTTGATGATGCGGGTTCAGCGGCGAACCCGGTATCGGCCCACTTCTCAGCTAATTGGAACCCCTTGGCTGGTCTACCGTAGGTGGCACCCGCATAAGTATCGCCGCTTGTGACGGTGCCTTTAGTGATGACCAAGTTATTGCTGATGACCTCAACCTTGCTCGTTCGGCGCAACCCAGCGGTGTTAGTCGGCTCCCAGAGCGAACCAGCGGTGCCAAGCCTCGCAGCGGCGGTGGCCCACGAGCTCACCGACTCGTTGATGTCGTACGGGCTATCAGCCGCAAGCGCTGGAGCGGCGACAGCCGGCACTAAAGCAGCGGCGACGAGGATAGCCACTGCGCTCGATGCAGCGAACTTAACTTTGATGGATCTTGCTGATCTGGTTCCGGGCTTTGGGGTCATGGACTAATAGTACGTCAGACATTGCGGCGGTACTGCCCACCTACTTCAAAAAATGCTTCACTTATTTGCCCAAGTGAGCAAACTTTCACCGCATCCATCAGCGCCTCGAAGACATTGCCTCCGGTGGCGGCAACCTCTTTAAGCCGTGTCAACGCTGCCGGGGCCACCTCGCGGTTCCGCTCCTCGAAGTCGGCGAGGCGGCGAAGTTGTGACTCCTTTTCCTCAGTCGTTCCTCTCGCCAATTCCACCGTCGCGGTCGAATTCGCGCTGCTCGCGGACAAGAAGGTGTTTACCCCGATGATGGGCAAAGTGCCATCGTGCTTACGTTGTTCGTAGAGCATTGACTCATCTTGGATGCGCCCCCGCTGGTAGCCCGTCTCCATGGCGCCCAGTACTCCGCCTCGGTCGGCGATGCGCTCAAACTCAACGAGCACCGCCTCTTCAAGAATATCGGTTAACTGATCAACGATGGCCGCACCTTGCAGTGGGTTTTCGGTGGCTGACAGGCCCCACTCTTGGTCGATGATCATTTGAATCGCAAGTGCACGGCGCACCGACTGCTCAGATGGGGTGGTAACCGCCTCGTCAAATGCATTGGTATGAAGTGAATTTGCATTGTCGTAGAGCGCACAGAGGGCTTGCAGCGTGGTGCGGATGTCATTGAAGTCCATCTCCTGCGCATGCAGCGATCGACCGGAGGTTTGCACGTGGTACTTAAGCTTTTGCGCACGATCACTTGCCCCGTACTTGTCGCGCATCGCGATAGCCCAAATGCGTCGAGCAACCCTCCCAAGAACCGTGTATTCGGCGTCCATTCCATTGGAAAAGAAGAATGAAAGGTTTGGTGCGAAATCATCTATTGCCATTCCGCGTGCCAGATATGCCTCTACATAAGTAAACCCATTAGCCAAGGTGAAAGCCAGTTGACTGATCGGATTGGCCCCGGCCTCAGCAATGTGGTAGCCGCTGATTGATACCGAGTAAAAGTTTCGTACCTCGTGCTCGATGAACCACTCTTGAATATCGGCCATGCAACGCAGGGAGAACTCCGTCGAGAAAATACAGGTGTTCTGGCCTTGGTCCTCTTTGAGGATGTCGGCTTGCACCGTGCCGCGTACAGTTGACAAAGCCCTTGACGTGATTACTTCTACTTCGTGCGCTTCTGGCTTTCGCCCTTCAACTTCAGTGAAGCTAGTAATTTGTTGATCAATTACTGCATTCATGAACATCGCCAAGATCGCCGGTGCCGGGCCATTGATGGTCATTGAAACGGAAGTCGTCGGTGAACATAAGTCGAACCCCGCGTACAGATCGCGCATGTCATCAACGGTTGCAATTGACACTCCCGAAGTTCCGACCTTGCCATAAACATCGGGCCTAGGTGACGGGTTACGCCCATAAAGGGTGACCGAATCAAATGCCGTCGAGAGTCGGGTCGCCGGCTGCCCCGCACTTAGTAAATGGAAGCGCCGGTTAGTTCGATGGGCATCGCCTTCGCCGGCGAACATGCGAGCCGGCGCCTCCTCGGTGCGCTTGAACGGGAACACCCCGGAGGTGAAGGGGAAGTAACCTGGCAGATTTTCAGCCCGAATGAATCGAACTAGTGCACCGTCTTCGTCATCTCGCGGAAGCGCCACTCGCGGGACTTTGGTGCCCGAGAGCGTTGTTCGCGTCAATGGCGTTCGGACCTCATTACCGCGAATGACGTAAACCTGCTCATCGCCGATATAGGTGTCGCGTAGTGCTGGCCAGGCCGCTAACTGGGCCTGCACTTCTGGAGCAAACTCCATTTTGGTCTCATCCAATACCGAAGACACCGCTAGCGCCGGTACTTCATCACCCTTAGCCGCTAGTAATTGGCGCGTAGCACTTAGTTGTTGCACCGTCCGAGCGATGGCGGAATGGCGTTCAGTGGCAGCGTGATAACTTCGAACTGACTCGGCGATTTCGGCCAAGTAACGCTCCCGGCCTCGCGGTAAGACCCCGCTAAGCTCGGTCGAGGTTTGGCCGGTTACCGCAGCAAGCACCCCATCGAATTTGCGCAAGCCCTTTTCAGTCAACATACCAATCAAGAACTGATACAGGGCCGAGACCCCATCGTCGTTAAAGCGAGCAGCACTGGTACCAAAGACCGGCATCTGCTCCCACGGGGTACCGAACGCACCTCGGTTCCGGACTAGTTGCCGTGCGACATCGCGCCGGGCATCTTCAGCCCCACGGCGCTCATACTTGTTCACCGCTACCACGTCGGCGAAATCAAGCATGTCAATCTTTTCGAGTTGCGAAGCAGCACCATATTCAGGAGTCATTACATAAAGGGAGGTGTCGACAAAAGGAACTATGGCCGCGTCACCTTGCCCGATGCCTGGGGTCTCGACAATGACAAGGTCGAAGCCAGCCGCCTTACACGCTGCGATGATGTCGGACAGCGCGGCCGGGGTTTGCCCACCTGAATCGCGAGTGGCAAGGGACCTAAAGAAGACCACTCCTGGATCAATGCTGTTCATCCGAATGCGGTCACCCAGAAGTGCGCCGCCACCGCGCCGTCGCGTTGGATCAATTGCCAAGACCGCTATGCGCAATTTGTCTTGGCTATCGAGACGCAATCGGCGCACCAACTCGTCGGTCAGTGACGACTTACCAGAGCCGCCGGTACCGGTGATGCCGAGCACCGGGGTGTTGGTGGTTGCCGCGGCCTCGCGGATGCCATTGGCAAGGGCTTGATCCGTGGCCGATTCCAAAACAGTTATGGCACGAGCCAATGCGGGTATTGAGCCAGTGAGGATTTCATCGACGCCGATCGACCCAATAGTGAGCTCACGATCACACTCGGCCACCAATTTATTTATCATCCCCGGTAAGCCAAGGCGTTGGCCGTCCTGCGGGCTAAAAATATGTACCCCGATTTTCGAAAGCAACTCAATCTCTTCAGAGATAATTACCCCGCCGCCGCCGCCATAAACTTTCACGTGACCGGCTCCGCACTCCGCTAGCCGCTCAACCAAATACGTAAAGTACTCAACGTGCCCGCCTTGGTACGAAGAAACCGCGACACCTTGAACGTCTTCTTGCAGGCAAGCGGTTACCACGTCCTCGACACTGCGGTCATGCCCTAGGTGAATAACTTCGACGCCCTGTGATTGAAGTAGGCGCCGCATAATGTTGATTGCCGCGTCATGACCATCAAATAGGCTCGCAGCGGTGACAAATCGCACGGGGTGCGTAGGCACATGCAAGGCAGAGGTCGACATCTACTGGCTCCTTGACATTGGTGGTTATCACCACTCTGGCATTCATTGAAACTATGTCAGATACTAGGACATCCTACTAAATCTTGCCAGACCCGGACACCGGGCGGGCCACGACCATACGATGGCCCCCATGAGCGTTCCCACCCCAAGGCTCGCAGCCGACCCGATCGCTGAAGCCCACCGGCAATGGGTAGCCCACGGCTGGGAGGCAGCAGCCGATGGCATGGCCGCAATCACCTCGCTAATGCGCGCCCACCAGATATTTCTAGCCCGTGTTGAAACGGTGCTTCGACCATTCGACGTTAGTTTTGCCCGCTATGAAGTTCTAATGCTGTTGCACTTCAGCAAGCGCGGCGCATTGCCGATGCGCACTATCGGATCGCGCTTGCAGGTGCACCAAACAAGTGTTACTAATGCCGTTGATCGACTTGAAGCAGCTGGCCTGGTGCAACGCCTCCCCCACCCAAACGACCGCCGGGCCACTTTGGTCGAACTAACTCGCAGTGGGCGGGTGCTCGCCGAGAAAGCAACTGCCGCATTAAACGCAGAGGTATTTACTGATACCGGCCTAAGCCCACGCGCGGTAAACGACGTGATAAAGACTTTGGGGCAACTTAGGCGCAGCGCCGGGGACTTCTAGGCCCCTGGCTACCCCCAGTTAGGCACGTTGGGTAGTTCACTCGCGCCGATTAGTTCGAGGTCACCACCCGCGCTTCGCCCCAAGAGCCAGGCCAGTAATGAAGTTGGCGAGCCACCGACCCCGGTTTGCGTAGTGGAGTTGATTTGGTACCTGGTGCCACCAGCTACCTCGATCCAGCCCAGGGATAAATCGTCGCGGCTAGCAAAATCTGAAGCCACCTCCGGCAACAACTGGTCAACCATTGCCGATGGCCACTGCTCGAAGGCAAATGCACCTGAAATATCTAGGTCTAAGTGATGGATGGCAACTTCTTGAAGGCGTAATTTTATTAGGCTGCCAGCCTTCACTAGGCGTCCGTTGCGCAAGGCGACCTCCCGCCCGAGTTGATCTTCGGTGAGCAAGGCAAACTCCTGCGCGAATTCACTCGCCGAGTCAACGAGCGCTGCCAATTGCCGTTGCTGACTGCGCTTCGACTGGATCTCGATATCCCCTTCTCGCACTTCCGGTGAGATGTACATATCTCGCTGGATACCATCAAGGGCCCACCGCACCAGACGCGCTAACCCACGAGCGTTGCAGTCAATGTGAGCGAGCAGATGCCCACGTGACCAATTAGGTAGCAAACTGGGCTCGTGCATTTGAGCTTCGGTCATCGAACTCACCGTGGCGATTAGCAACTGGGTTTGTTGTTCGAGATCGGCACTCGTAATCAATTTGATGACCCACTTTGTGATTGACGTTTCATGTTGGCAAACTCAACCACTTGGTGACCGACCGTCTCCAATTGCAAGACCGTGGCGGTGTCTTCGCTGTTACCTTCGGAATCGAGTTTGGTAAGGCCAGCATTTACGGTTGCCCCAAGTGGCGTTGGCCACCCGCGAAGGGCATGTGCGATCTGCCGCAATTGCTGCAAGGTACTCACGGCCGCCTGCCACCCATAGGCGACAGATATACACCCAACCGACATTCCATGTAGGTAACCACCATCGCGCTCGCGCAAATCCTCGATGTAGTCAAGTGCGTTCTTCATCATCCCGCTGATCGCACCGTGGTAACCGGGGCTCGCAATTATTAGGCCGTCGGCCTCGGTGATTTTTTTTAGATACGCGACCGCGAGCGGGTCGCGATCGGTCGTCTCGGTGTCGTAAATAGGAAACAGCAGATCACGACTGGTGATGACGTCGACATGAGCGCCATGAGCGCGCGCACCACGAACCGCTGCCAGCAGCGCTCGCTCACTCGAGGAATCCGGTCGGGTACTGCCGCCGATTGCCACGATGCGAACGGTGCCATTACTTGCCACACTCATTGGCGGACTCCACCTCAGGTTGAATTCGAAGGTTATCGTGGGTCACTTACCCATGGTCCGTTGGGCACGAAACCACCACGCATCCCGAGCAAGAACCCCCGGCTACTAAGTACCGGCCGCGAGCCAAGCAGGTAAATGGTGTACGAATATACAATGACGTCCTTTGATATTTATCAGCTGCCCGAAGAGTATGACCAACTGCGCGCCACCGTGCGGGCCCTGGCCGAGGAGAAAATTGCCCCTTGGGCTGCCGAAGTCGACGAGCAGGAGCGCTTCCCAGCTGAGGCATTAAACACCCTCGTCGGTGCTGACCTGCATGCGGCCCACGTGCCCGCTGTCTACGGTGGCCAGGGCGCTGATGCGCTCGCCGTTTGCATAATCATCGAAGAGGTCGCCCGGGTGTGCGGTAGTTCGTCCTTGATCCCCGCGGTTAACAAACTTGGATCTACACCGGTGCTGCTGGCTGGGTCTGAAGCCATGAAAGCAGCCTTGATGCCCGGGCTCGCACGCGGTGACGATATGTGGTCTTACTGCTTATCCGAGAGCGAAGCCGGGTCAGACGCCGCCGCAATGAAGACCAAAGCCGCGCGCACCAGTGCCGGTTGGTTACTTAACGGCGCCAAGAAGTGGATCACCAATGCCGGTGAAAGCCGCTACTACACGGTGCTGGCCGTCACCGACCCCGAGGGCGGAGCACGTCATGGCATCACCGCTTTTGTCGTTGACCGCGAAGACTCAGGCGTGAGTTTTGGCGCCCACGAGCGCAAACTCGGGATCCGTGGATCATCAACCCGCGAGGTCTACTTCGATAACGTAGAAATCGGTGAAGACCGGATTGTTGGCGAGGTAGGAGACGGGTTCGGTCTCGCAATGCGCACCCTTGACCACACGAGAATCACCATTGCTGCACAAGCAGTTGGTTTAGCCCAAGGAGCGCTCGACTTCGCCACCGGCTACGCGAAAGAACGCGTGCAATTCGGAAAACCCATTAGCGAACTGCAAGGCATCCAATTCATGCTTGCTGATATGGCGATGAATATTGAGGCTGGAAGGCAACTGACGTATGCGGCTGCTGCACGCAGTGAACGAGGTGATTCCGACCTAACCTTCTTCTCAGCCGCCAGTAAGTGTTTCACCTCAGATATGGCAATGGAAGTCACCACTAATGCGGTGCAAATCCTAGGTGGCTACGGCTACACCCGAGATTACCCGGTCGAACGCATGATGCGCGACGCCAAAATCACCCAAATCTATGAAGGAACAAATCAGGTTCAGCGCGTCGTAATGGCCAGAGCGTTACTCGCGGCACACTAAATCCGTGGCAACCCCGATACGCAAAACCTGGGTCGTACTGGTTGCCTCGGTCTTCGCCCAAGCAGCAATATCCGCACTACAACTTGGTCTGCCCGCACTCGGCCCAGCTATCCATCTGACCGCTGGTTTTGACACTGCGACGATTGGGTTGCTTTTCGGGCTTGCCGGAGTCTTCTCAGCAATGGCGGTTATCGCATGGGGTCAGGTCGCCGACCGCACCTCGGATCGTTTTGTGTCTGTTGTTGGTCTTCTAGTCACCGCACTAGCACTTGCACTTGCCGCCGGTTTCGCCCTCGCCGGTCAATACATTTGGATGGGGGTGCTGGTCGTCGTTTCCGGCATAAGCGCCGCCGCACCCAGCATCGGCATCATCAAAGGAATGTCCGGTTCATTTATAGGCCACCCCAGATTGGGCTTGGCCTTTGGAATTCGCCAAGCGGCCATCCCAATAGGTGCCGGGCTCGCGGGGCTGGCTTTGCCGTTTATCGCCCTGCAGGCCGGCCTGGGCGCGGCGCTCCTCGCACTCGCGGCCGCCCTCGTCGCCGCAGGGGTCGCAATGGCATACGCACTTCGCCACCCGGGTACCCACCACCATCGAGTTGGCCGAAAAGGTGCACCCACCAACACCCCCAGCACAACCAAGCCATCAATCCCCTGGCGGTTGATCACCCCAATTTTTGGCGCGGCGATCTTGCTCACGGCAGCTCAGGTCGGAATCACCGCCCTGCTCTCCCTTTATCTGTTCACCGCACGAAACTGGTCATATGGCGGGGCCGCCATCGCTTTCACCGCGGTTATGCTTTTCTCCGGGTTCGAACGAGTCTTGATTGGGCTTGCCGCCGACCGGTGGCCCCGGGCGCGGGTCCTGATGATCTGCGGCTTCGGCGCCCTCACCGCCGCCCTGCTGTTAGTAGTCGCGGTAACCGGTGACCAGCAAATCTCGGCCGCGCTGCTGATCATTGCTGCCACCACCGGCATGGGCTGGGCGTCACTCTCGGTTACGGTCACCGTCGCCGCCGTCCCAACTGCTCGGATCGGTCAAGTTCTGGGGGTCTATAACGCAAGTTGTTGGATCGGGGCCGGGTTCTCCCCGATCATCATCGGTTTGATCGTGCAGCAATACGGGTGGTCACTTGGCTGGTTACTTCTCGGGATAACCGCAATATGCGGGGTGCTCGTCGCCGTTACTCGAATTCGCGCGGTATTTGTGGCGCCAAGTGACGTAGTGGAGCAAACTATGGTTTAGGACGGCTACCGCGCCGGCCGCTGGCAGGGGGTCAAATGTCATTAGCCAGACCGTTCACCACGCCTCGGCCCGGGTCATATGCTACGGCGCCGCCACCGGTCAAACGCCGCGCCGCAGGGCACCTGCAACTACCAAGGGGCCCGCGGCCACTGATCCCACCGGCACTGTTGCTTCAGTTCCAGCGCGATACACCGGCATTTTTATTGAATCTTCGCGACACTTATGGAGACTCCGCGTCATTCTTTCTCGCAGGGCAACTTTTTATCGGACTCTTCTCCCCGGCCATGGTTTATGAAGTAACCACCGCGCAGCAATCATCTTTTATCAAGGGGGTCGGCTTCGCCCGAATGCGAAAAGTATTAGGTGAAGGTTTGCTGACCAATGAAGAGCCAATCCATATGCGACATCGACGCATGATGCAACCACCTTTTCAGAAATCACGACTTGATGGATACGCAATCCTCATGACAGATTTAACTACCAGTCAAATTGGGGCCTGGGGTGATGACGAAGTAGTACTCCTTGCTCCCGCAATGATGCGACTGACACTCTCGATAGTTTCCGAAACCCTCTTCGGCACCGATGCCCTGCGATTTGCTGAACAAATCGGTGAGCACATGGGGGTGGCGATTGACCGCATCGAGCGCACAATGCTGCCTGGCCTTGACCGTTTCGATAACGTGCCTCTCCCGTATTGGCGCAAGTTCCACGAATCCGCCGACATACTGGCTGAGATTGCCGAAGAGCTCATCGCCGAACGACGCGCGACCATTGGCTCCGACGACACCACCGACCTACTCAGCTTGCTGTTATCTCTACGCGATGAAGACGGCTCACAGTTCACCGATGAGGAGATCCGTGACGAAGCACTGACCTTGATTCTCAGTGGGCACGAGACCACGGCCAATATGCTCACCTGGGCATTTAGTTGGCTGGCCGCTCACCCCGAGGTGATGCGAGCCTTACAAGATGAAGCGGATTCAACACCTTGGATACTCGAGGGACGGGCACCGACCCTCGAGGAAGCAATGCGAGCCGAAGTTGCAGGTCAGGTGCTTGCCGAATCCTTGCGCATGGCACCACCGGTTTGGGTAGCTCCGCGGCGAGCACTTACCGACCTTGATATTTGCGGGGTAAAAGTCCCGGCCGGCGCCCATGTGCTCATCAGCCAATATGTCACCCAGCGGGACCCTCGCTGGTTCCCCGATCCCCACACCTGGGAGCCGGCCAGATGGAGCGACGACTTTGTATCAACACTTCCACGCGGGGCTTACTTCCCGTTCGGGGCCGGCACCCGCAAGTGCCTGGGCGAGCACTTTGGTCTGCTAGAAGCGCGCATTATTTTGCTGGTGGCCGCCCATCAAGTCACTTGGGAGCCAGCCGACCCGAATGCGCCAATACCGAAAGCTGAGCCGCGCGCCACTTACCGCGCCGCCGGTGACGTGCCGATTCGAGTCCGTCGGCGAAGTGGTCATGGCTGATTTATCACCGCACGATGAGGCGATCGCCCGGGGTGAGCCTGGCTACCTTGATCCAGATACCGGGCTGTTTGTCATGACCTCGGCCCACCACCAAAAACGCGGCTACTGTTGCAATTCGAACTGCCGGCACTGCCCATTTAAGTGACCGGCCGGTAATGACTTACCTTTAACCCGTGCTCCGACGGATAATCATCACTTCGCTGGCCGTGACTCTTGCTTCGCCATTCCTGATTAATCTCACAGCGCAGGCAGCACCGGCCCCAATCGCCAAAGGCTCCTGGCTCATGGTTCCGCAGAGCAAGGATGCGAACGGTGACGGTTTTATTGACGGCGATGGTGGCGTACCGAAAAGTGGGGCGCTCGACTTACAGCCGTCCACGACATTTATCGGAGCTGGTAACTTCACCGCGCAGCCAAATGAACGCCTGATTGGTGGGGCACTCTCTTGGTACTTAGATTCAGCCGGCTACCCGGTGCAACTCAACGCCTGCGCCTCGACCGGCGCTACTTACGTATGGACGATTTCACAGGGCCAAAGCATCATTAAGACCACTTCGGCGCGCGCACTAAAGAAGAAGACCTGCAAAACCACGGTGAGTCTTCCCGAGGGGCAATACGTTTTTCAACTGACTGTGCGATCTGGTGCTGCAAGGCAAGTGTCGAACTTAAATGCCACGGTACTGAACTACTTGATGGTGGCCCTTGGTGATTCATATGCCTCAGGCGAAGGTAACCCTCGCAATGTTGAGGCCTGGTTATCCGAAGCAGGAGCCTTTACGCCCTATTGGGATGACGACAATTGCAATAGGAGTTCACGAGGAGCGCCAGCGCAGTCGGCACTCGCACTTGAGAAAGCTTCGCCGTATTCCTCGGTTACCCTCGTCGACGTCGCCTGCAGTGGTGCCACCGTTGATAGCGGCGTATTGGGGCCGCAACGCCAAGCTGGGCAAACAAGTAGCCAGATTCAGCAATTGCGCGGACTCATTGGTGAGCGCCCAATAGACATTGCAACTATTTCAATCGGTGGTAACGACACCGGCTTTGAGTCGGTGCTGACATCTTGCGCACTCAACAATGACTGCCCGATTCGGCGGGCAACCAATGGGAGCCTGTCGCGATACCCAACCCTGCAAGAGGGCGTGCAGTCCGAACTCGGCAAACTGCCGGCGAACTTCGCCCGGATCGCCGGCTGCCTAGGTGGCATCTCTTGCTCGGTCGCAGAAGCTGGCGCGGTACCGCCCCTGAAAATGGCGGCGGGGGCAGCGATCCTGCCGACTATGTACCCGGACATCACAAGATCCGCCAGCGGTGCCACCTGCTCCTACTTGACCATCAGCACCGCCGATTTCGCTTGGGCCCGCGAAACTCAATTGCTTCCAACCCCCGGCCCGAACTACATATTCACCACCACTTCGGGCCAACAGGTCACGATGTCACTCGCCAACGGCACATTGAACTACCAAGTAGGTGCAACAAGTGCCCTGAGGTGGTTACCGGTAAGTGGGTCTTGGTCTAGTTCGGGTGAATCAAAAACGGGGCATGGAGTTTGCGCCGGCAATGACTCCTGGGTATTCGGCCTCACCGCATTTCAAGGGTTCACCAGCGCCTCATTTCATCCAAACCCCGCGGGCCAGCGCGCCATCGCGCAAGCAATAACAGGAGCCATAAACGCAGCCGTCACTGCACCTGCTGGCAATGGTTAACCAGCTGACCCATCGCCGGTGCCAATGCGGTGAACTGTTAGTATCGGCGTTCGCGCACCGCTAGCTCAATTGGCAGAGCAGCTGACTCTTAATCAGCGGGTTCGGGGTTCAAGTCCCTGGCGGTGCACCAAAAACTTCAAGAAGAACCACCCGCGACCGCCGGGATAATCGAGACACTTGCTCCAGCGCCTACCGCTGATTCCAAACCATCAAGAAATCTAACATCATCATCATTGATGTAGACATTGACGAAACGCCGCAAACTGCCCGAGTCATCAAGTACTCGTTGGGCGATGCCCGGATATGACCCATCAAGATTGGTCAGCACCTCGCGAAGGGTGGCACCTTCGGCCGTGACTTCAGCCGCGCCGCCGGTGTAGGTACGCAAGATGGTGGGTATGCGAACAGCGGCGCTCATCTGGATACCTTCTCGTAGTTGGCTTCAAAAGCTGCAAATGATGGGTCCACCGTGAATGTTGGTCCGGCTACCGGAGCCACCGCGTCGAGAGTCTTCAAACCATCACCAGTGTTTAGCAGCACAACTTCAGCCGCGGGGTCAATACGGTTCTCACGAAGTAATTTGCGGTAAGTAGCCACAACGACTCCCCCGGCTGTTTCAGCAAAGATGCCCTCGGTACGTGCCAGCAGCTGGATGCCCTCCACAATCTCAGCATCCGATACATCCTCAATGGCTCCTTTGCTATTGCGCACCACATCAAGTGCGTAAGGGCCATCAGCGGGATTACCAATCGCAAGTGACTTAGCGATGGTGTTGGGTTTCACCGGTCGGATGACATCAGTGTCATCGCGAAAAGCTTGTGAGACTGGCGAACAACCGGTGGCTTGTGCGCCAAATATTTGGTACTGGTAATCGTCAACCAACCCCAGTCCAACGAACTCTCGAAATGCTTTGTCCACCTTAGTAAGCAGTGACCCACTTGCAACCGGAGCCACTACCGCATCTGGCAAACGCCAGCCCAATTGTTCGGCAATTTCAAAACCTACTGTCTTGCTCCCCTCAGCGTAATAAGGGCGCAAGTTGACGTTGACGAAACCCCAATCGCGACTTGCAGCCACCTCAGTGCAAAGCCGATTGACATCGTCATAGTTACCGTCAACCGCTACTAGCGTGCCTCCGTAAACGGCGGTCGTGACTATCTTTCC
>JBIIOU010000177.1:0-4384 GCA_044336815.1 Candidatus Nanopelagicales bacterium
ATTTTGGATGATTGACAGATCTGCATCGTCATCATAGAAAAGCTCAGCCACGGGAATTTCTCCTTGGTTTCGGGGGTGCGTCAGCTACGAAGAACAGAAGGTTATCGGTTACGGGTTTGGCTAGGCGGAGCGGTCGGCAGAACGCACAGGTCGGTCAGAAATCGACCGTGCCCCGCGCGCCATCGCGACAGCGCCGGACTTGACCAGCTCTTTGATCCCAAAAGGCTCAAGGACCCGGAGCAAGGCCGCCAATTTATCGCCATTGCCGGTAGCTTCGATCGTGACAGCATCCGATGCGACGTCAACCACCTTGGCCCGAAAAAGCTGCACGGTTTCGAGGATATGCGAACGGGTTTCGAGATCGGCTTTCACCTTAACCAGCAAGATCTCCCGTTGCACCGAGGAATCTGGGTCAAGTTCAACAATCTTCAGAACATTTATCAGCTTATTTAGCTGCTTGGTGACCTGTTCAAGTGGTGCTCCCTCAACATTGACCACGATCGTCATCCGTGAAACCTGGGGTACCTCGGTCGGCCCAACAGCAAGTGACTCGATGTTGAACCCGCGTCTTGAGAACAAAATCGCAACGCGCGCCAGCACACCAGGTGTGTCTTCGACCAATACTGACAATGTGTGTCGTGACATTAGTCGTCCGACCCCCAATCAGGTGCCATGGCTCGTGCCACCAAAATTTCGTCATTACTAGCGCCTGCTGCGACCATGGGCCACACCATCGCATCGCGATGCACGACGAAATCGATGACGACGGGGGCATCGTTCATGCCCATTGCCTTCTCAATAGTGGTATCAACATCATCAGGTGACTCACAACGTAGGCCGTGGCAACCATACGCATCAGCTAGCTTTACGAAATCCGGTATGCGATGTGACTCCAGATCGGTATTCGAATAGCGACTGTTATAGAAAAGCGTTTGCCACTGCCTAACCATGCCTAGGCTACTGTTATTTATCAATGCAACCTTGATTGGTATGTCATTTATCGCGCAGGTGGCGAGCTCCTGGTTGGTCATCTGGAAGCAACCATCACCGTCAACCGCCCAAACCGTTTTATCTGGGCATCCGACTTTCGCACCCATAGCAGCTGGAACAGCAAAGCCCATGGTGCCGAGCCCGCCTGAGTTAAGCCAAGTATTGGGATTCTCGTAGCCGATGAACTGTGCAGCCCACATCTGATGCTGCCCAACCCCGGATGCGTAAATTGAATCCGGACCAGAAATTATCCCAAGTCTCTCGATAACGTACTGCGGCGACAACGTGCCGTCATCGGGTAGGTCGTAGCCCATTGGGTAGGTCTCGCGCATTCTGTTCAGCAATGCCCACCAAGCGGCATAGTCGCCGCGATTACCTGCCGCGTACTCGGCCTCAAGTGCCATCACCAACTCAGGTATCACCTCTGCCATATCGCCCACTATCGGGATATCGACATACCGATTTTTGCCTATTTCGGCGGGATCGATATCGGCGTGAATGATCGAAGCATTAGGAGCGAAAGTCGAGAGTTTGCCGGTAACGCGATCATCAAATCGCGCACCCAAGGTGATCAATAGATCAGATTTTTGGAGTGCACCGACGGCAGCGACACTTCCATGCATGCCGGGCATCCCCAGATGCTGCGGATGGGAATCGGGGAATGCTCCACGCGCCATCAAAGTGGTAACAACTGGAATACCCGAGATCTCCGCCAACTTGCGTAGGGCCACAGCTGCATTTGCTCGGATGACGCCGCCGCCGACATACAGCACCGGTGACTTCGAGGCGATGATCATGCTGGCCGCATCGCGCACCTGCTTGGCGTGCGGCTTGGTCACCGGGTGGTAGCCGGGAAGATCAATACCCGTGGGCCAGTTGTAGGTGGTCAGCGCCTGAAGAGCGTCCTTCGAAACGTCTACGAGCACCGGCCCTGGACGCCCAGTTGCGGCAATATGGAATGCCTCAGCAATGGCCCGTGGGATGTCATCTGGGTTGGTAACAAGGTAATTGTGCTTGGTGATCGGCATCGTGATCCCGCGAATATCCGCCTCTTGGAAGGCATCGGTGCCGATAGCACCACTGGGTACCTGCCCGGTGATCGCAACCATTGGTATGGAGTCCATCGCGGCATCGGCAATCGGGGTTACCAAATTGGTGGCCCCCGGCCCGCTTGTCGCCATGCAGACACCAACTCGGCCTGTTGCTCCGGCGAAGCCTTCTGCCGCGTGGCCGGCACCTTGCTCATGACGCACGAGAATATGGCGGATTCTAGAGTCCATCAGGGGGTCATAAAGCGGAAGGATCGCCCCACCCGGTATACCGAAGACGTCGGTAACTCCGGCGGCCTCAAGGGATAAAACCAGGCTCTGTGCACCGGTGATCTGCGCCCCGGTGGATTGCTCACCCATGATCCCTGCCTTCCTTGCCTAGACGATTAACTCACTGCCCGTACTTAATTGTGCCGCTCCAATGAAAAACCCCCCGACCCTGGTGGGTGACGGAGGGCAGCGCGCGGAGTATGCGTCTAGCCCGCGCGCCTAATAACTACGAGATTTATTGCCACAGGGAGCACGTTACCGGTCCCCGGGCAATCTGTCACGCCGGCCCCGCCCAACCCCCTAGTCACAGACCGCGCCTTTGGAGGCCGAGCCCACGAGTTTGGTGTATTTGGCCAGGACCCCCCTGGTGTAACGGTGCGACAGCGGCACAAATGCCGCCGCCCGCTTGGCCAGTTCGGCCTCCTCGACAAGTAGATCTAAAGTCCGGGCGCCAATATCGATTCGGATCCGATCCCCATCGGCAACTAACCCGATGGGCCCGCCATCGACGGCCTCGGGTGCAACGTGGCCAACGCATAAGCCGGTGGTGCCACCGGAGAACCGGCCGTCGGTGATGAGCATTACGTCCTTGCCCAACCCGGCGCCCTTGATGGCCCCGGTAATCATGAGCATTTCGCGCATACCCGGGCCGCCTTTGGGGCCCTCGTATCGAATGACGACGACATCGCCTTTTTGAATGGTGCCATCTTCAAGTGCGGCCATCGCAGACTGCTCACGCTCGAATACCCGTGCGGAGCCTTCGAAGACGTCAACCGGTACTCCTGCATTCTTTACAACGGCACCTTCTGGAGCCATCGAGCCCGACAAAATTGTGATACCACCGGTAGATGCAATTGCATTTTTGGACGCATACAAGATGTCGCCGTCTGGGTCCGGTGGATTAATATTGGCTAGGTTCTCCGCCATGGTTTTGCCCGTTACCGTGAGGCAATCGCCATGCATCAAGCCAGCGTCAAGTAAGGCCCGCATAATTACTGGAACGCCACCGACTCGGTCCACGTCACTCATGACGAATCGACCAAATGGTTTTACGTCGGCAAGTAGTGGCACTTTCGAACCAATTCGATGGAAATCCTCCATCTCAAGTTCAACATTTGCTTCATGAGCAATCGCAAGCAGGTGCAAAACTGCATTTGTTGATCCCCCAAATGCCATTACCACCGCAATTGCATTCTCTAGCGATTGCTTGGTGATGATGTCGCTGGTGGTAATACCTTGACGAATAAGTTCGACAACGGCCTCGCCGGATCGCCGCGCAAACCCATCGCGGCGGCGATCAACAGCCGGCGGGGCTGCCGAACCAGGTAATGACATCCCCATGGCTTCGGCTGCACTCGCCATGGTATTCGCGGTGTACATACCTCCGCAGGCGCCTTCCCCTGGACAAATTGCGCGCTCAATCGTGTCAACATCGGCACGCGACATCAGGCCACGGGCACAAGCCCCAACGGCCTCAAATGCGTCAATAATCGTGACATCTTTTTCAGTGCCATCGGATAATTTCACGTGGCCGGGAAGAATTGAACCTGCATAGACAAAAACTGAAGCTACATCGATGCGCGCAGAAGCCATCAACATCCCAGGGAGCGACTTGTCGCACCCCGCGAAGGTGACCATGCCATCGAGGCGTTCGGCCTGCATGACAGCTTCAACCGAATCGGCGATGATCTCGCGCGACACGAGCGAAAAATGCATACCTTCATGTCCCATTGAGATGCCATCGGACACCGAGATAGTACCGAACTGCATCGGGAAGCCGCCAGCTTGATGCACCCCTTCCTTCGCTGATCTGGCTAATCGCTCCAGCGAAAGATTGCAAGGGGTGATCTCATTCCACGACGAGGCAACGCCGATTTGTGGCTTGGGGAAGTCTTCGTCGGACATCCCCACCGCGCGGAGCATCCCTCGGGCGGCGGCGCGCTCTAGGCCATCGGTCACTTCGGAACTTCGCGGCTTCATATTGGTCATGGCGCCACCCTAATGATTCGTTAGAAGTGTCGGACCGTTGGGCTTATTGGGTGGGGATGACATTTCTCAAGTCCTCGCCGGTTGCC
>JBIIOU010000029.1:0-17053 GCA_044336815.1 Candidatus Nanopelagicales bacterium
CCAGAGCACCTTATTTGGGCAGCGCCTAGCCGGTATTGCCGGCGAATTGAGTGAGCGACTGGTGGCTGGTGCGCCGTGTCCGGTTTGCGGTTCACTCGAGCATCCAGTACCAACTCAATCGGTGGTGGCGCCGGTTTCTGAGCGTGCCCTAGCTGACGCGAAATTGCAATTGGATATTCAAAGCCAGGCTCGTATTCAGATCGAGCGCCAGATCTCACTCGTTGAAACAGTAATGGCAGATGGGCTAGTGGACGAAATACAAACATCGGTTGCTGAGGAGTTTTCTGCGGCGGACGTTGAACTTGAACTGGGTGAATTACAGCAACGGTTAGCCGAAGTAAATTATCAGCTGAACAAGAAAATAGTGCGGGCCGCCGAACTGCGCACCTTGATAAAGGAGCAGGTTGACGCATATCAGCGTGGTATTGCCGAGATCGCCACTGCGTTGGGTTCTGGCGCCGACATCAATGGGCGAATTGACCTACTTAAGTCGGCTCGAGCGGCTATCGAAAAGGTGCGCATTACGAGCGTTGCAGCCACTCAGGCAGCTGCGACACACACGAGCGCTATGCAGGCCTTAGCGTCGTCAGGGGTCGAGGTTGATGCTGAAGTACTAGCCACCGCGCAGAGTCAATTAGCGGCGTTAGTGGCCGATGAACAGTTGCTACTTGGGGCACATGCCAATTTACTTGAGCTGGCCGAAGCCGTTGAATCACTGGGAGCGGAGGTTGCAGCTGCCGCACTTGAGGTAGATGAACTGGCCGAACGGATCGGCCCGATCATTCGTATTGCTGACGTGCTTAATGGGCGGGGAGCGAATTCGTTACTTCAGCCCCTCAAGGCATACGTGGTTCAGCAGATGTTCGATGAGGTGATCGCCGCAGCGAATATTCGACTGAGCGGCATGTTGGCGGGCCGGTTCGCACTCGTTGACACCGAACAGGCTACCGGCCGTGAACGCTCATTGGGCCTTGGCTTAGAGATTGCAGATCTGGTTTCAGAAACAAATAGGAGAACCGAGACTCTGTCGGGAGGCGAAACTTTCTGCGCGTCTCTTGCGCTTGCGCTCGGCCTTGCCGACACCGTTAAGTCACACGCAGGAGGTGTTGATATTGGCGTGCTATTCGTGGATGAAGGGTTCGGAGCCTTAGACCAAGAGCGGCTAGATGATGTAATGACTGAACTCCTAAAATTACGAGCCGATGGGCGCACAGTAGGTGTGATAAGCCACGTTAGCGAAATGAAGAAGAGCATCATGGAACGAATTACAGTGATTCCACTTGGTGCCGATAAAGGAAGTACCCTTGAAGTGTCATGGATGCAATAGGTCGCGACCGGTGAGTAGGTAGTAAGTGTCTGCAGATTTCGATCAAGCTACGGCCATTTCCGAATTAGGCGATGGCGTATTCGAATGGGTAGTGCCAGATGGTTGGCAACAGGGGCGTGGAGCATGGGGCGGCTTGCCGATTGGGGCAATGGTTCGTTCGGTGGCAATGGCTCAGGGGGATGCTGAACGTCTCATTCGCTCAATCAGCTGCCAGATCTACGCGCCAGTGCTCTGTGGTTCAGTAACAATTACCACGCATCTCATCCGCCGCGGCTCCGCGATGTCAACTTGGTCGGCGTCGGTGGCCGATGAGTCCGGCGACTTGTGCGCCCAGGTAGTAGCGATAACCGGTGTGGCGCGTCAAGTAGTTGACCCGCCGCCGTACACAACTTGGTCTACGATCACCGCTCCTAAAGTCCCAGATTGGTCGCAGGTTCCCGCGATTGTACTTCCTGATTTCGCTCCGCCATTTTCACGCCACATTGAACAACGTCTCATTGAGGGAGTGCCGATGGGCGGTGGTTCGGCTAGAGCCCTTGGCTGGGTGCGGTTTCCGCACCAACACAGGTGGTCGGCCGAGCAAGTATTTGCGGTGGTCGATGCTTGGTGGCCAACGGTGCTAGTGCCAATGACAGAAATGCGGCCGATGGCAACTGTTAATTTTACCGCCCACCTATTGATGAACCCAGAGTCATTGCCAGCCGAGCAGCCCCTTATTTTTGAGTCGTTCCTGCTGGGGGCCGATGCAGGGTTCACCAGTGAGACCAGGCGCTTGTGGACGGGCGATGGTCGCTTGGTGTTAGAGAATCTGCAGTCGATTGCCCTGATCCAGTAAGTCCAAGATGGGCTGGCAGGATTTGGCCGCAATTTAGTTGATCGCCGACCTCGTTGAATACTGATTAGTTACCAGGTAATCACTTTCGAATTATCTAAAATTCGCTTCACGTATTTAATTGTTTCGGGAAATGGTGGTACTCCGTCATATTTCGTAACTGCGCCATAGCCAGCGTTATATGCGGCCAGCGTGTTTTCTAAGCGGTTACCTGAAATATCTTTAACCAGCCTCCGGTTACGGCAATTAAGTTCTGCTGCAGAAGGAAGTGCATCGGCTGGGTCCCACACACTTGTTTTACCGTCTTGATTGGCATCTATCCCGTATGCCTTCCACACCTCCGGCATGAATTGGGCGATCCCGCGAGCACCGGCGCTACTAGATGCGTCCGGGTCCCAGCCGCTTTCAGCCTCCATTTGGGCCGCGAAGACTGCCACCGGGATGGCGGGGCAGCGGGCGGCGGCATCGAGGAGCAACTCGCGGTAACTAGCAGGCACCGGAGCCGGCCCGATGAATCCGCTCTGCTTTGCGGTCGTAAGTAGCCACCAGCCGCCACCTACTGCCACGGCGATAACTGTGAAGAGGATGGTCAATGACAGGAGCGCGCGCCCACCTCTGCCGATCGCCATTAGGCAACGTTAACCCGGGCGTCCCGAGGCGGGTTCAGGGCAGCCCGGGTACGGTGATCTGGTGGCCAGTGATTCGAGTGCGAAAGTGCCTGATCTGGATCAGGCACAGGTTGAGACCATGTTTGAGCAGAAATTGGCTGAGGCATTCGCGGCCCTGGGTACCTTCAACCTCGCAGTTTTCGGCAAGACCGGAGTGGGCAAATCTACTTTGGTTAATGCGATTTTTGGCCGCGATGTGGCACGCACCGGGGTTGGCCAATCGGTGACCAAGGGCTTGATCTATTACCGGCACCCTGATGGCTTCCTAGGCCTTTATGACTCCGAAGGGTTTGAGACCGGAACTTCAGGAAACGCCATTCTTGAAGGACTTCGCAAATTGGTAAGCGATCATGGGCAGCGCGCGATTGATGAGCGGATTCATGCAATCTGGTACTTAGTGCGTTGGTCTGATCGACGCTTCGAGCAAGCGCAGGAAGGATTCGTCCGGGCCTTGCATGATCTTGGATTACCAGTAATTGTCGTAATGACCCAGGTGCCGACCCGTGATGGTCAGGTGCACCCGGAAGCACTCGAGTTTGCGACGTATATTGAGAGCCTGGGTTTGCCTTTGGCGCCCGATGGACGCGTGGCGATCACCAACGCATTGGTTGACGGGTTCACGTCGTCGCCAGTCTTTGGATTACAAAAATTGTTGGACGACACCTACGGAGTTGTCCCTGTTGCGGCCGAACGCGCACTGACCGCTGCACAGGTACTCGATCTTGGACGTAAAAAAAAAGCCGTCGCTGGCATCATTAACCAGGCGGTTGCCTTGGCGGCTGGGATAGGAGCCACGCCAATCCCGTTCGCCGATGCTGCACTGCTGGTGCCAAATCAAGTGACCATGATCGCGCGCATCACCGCGGCCTATGGCTTGCCACCGAGTAAAACTCGTGCGTTGGCCATTGCCGGATCGGTGGTGTTGACCGGCGGAGCAACCATGGCGGGCCGGTACGCGGTGACGAGTTTGTTGAAATTCGTGCCGGGAGGTGCTATCGCGGGATCGGCAATTTCGGCGACCGTCGCCGGCGCGCTGACCAAAGCGGTGGGGATGGCCTGGGCCAGGGTGTGCGAATACGCGATGGGCTTGACGCCAGAACGGCGCGATGCCTTCTTGGCTAGTTCAGAGGTGACCGAAAAGTTCGTCGGATTCCTGAAGGCTGGTAATTCGGCCTCCGGGATCGTCAAAGTAGCCAAGCGCGCCCTCACCTAATGGTGTTAGCGTCGCCTTGCTCCAACTAATCGTGAGAGGACACCCGAATGAAGAAAGTGCTCCTATTGCTCGCGGCGGCAGCTGGTACAGCCGCTGGCGTAGTTCTTTGGAAACGGCGCGGTAGCACCACCGCGCTAGCCGACGCTGCTGACACTTGGCCTAAATCGGTTGCGTCGGTAGCTGATGGCGCCGCAGCCGGTATCGCCGCCGCCGATGCCGCGGGAGCGCCTGAGAAGAAGGTAGCGAAAAAGACGGCGGCTAAAAAGGTGGCTGACAAGGAGGCCAAGGGGCAAGAGCCAAAGGGTTAGCCGGTGGGCCCGCGTGCGCTCTGAGCGAACTTTGGCTCTGTTGTTTTGGCGCCTGTGTTTAGTTGAGGGACAATATCGATGCGGACCAAAACTAATGCGGATCAAATGGACCATAGGAGGTAAGTCGTGCGGTCACCTGAGTCGTTGTACACGATTCACCAAGAGCCTTCCTTGGTTAAACGCCCAGTGCTGGTCTACGCATTCTCCGGCTTCGTGGATGCCGGTGGCGGGGTGCGCCTAGCCGCCGCACATATTTTGGCGACTTGCGAGCACACTTTGGTAGCCTCATTCGATATCGATGAGATTCTCGATTACAGGGCTCGACGCCCACGCATGACTTATGTTGTCGATCATTTCGCTTCTGTCGACATGCCGCAGGTAACTTTGCATGAAGTCACCGACGCAAATGGTGAGTCATTTCTTTTGCTAGTTGGCCCGGAGCCTGATTATCAGTGGCAGCGGTTCATGGCTGCCATTGAAGGTTTGGTTCGTCGCTTTGAGGTGCGAATTGCGGTGGGCCTATCGGCGATCCCTTGGCCTATTCCCCACACCCGGCCCCTTGCCGTGACAGTGCACGGCAATGAGCCCTCGCTACTCAGCCCCTACACGTCGGTGCTCGGTGAGATTGAAGTACCAGGCCATCTTGGCGCGATGCTTGAGTTGCATTTAGGCGAGCACGGGATCCCATCAATGGGTATCACCGCTCAAGTACCCCACTACTTAGTGCAATTTGAATTTCCGCGCGCAGCGCAAACCCTTATTAACGGAGTAGCGGCGCTTACCGGCCTGGTCGTGCCTACCGCTGACCTGCAGCCGGCTGCAGATCGAGCTGAAACCGAAGTAGCGGAGCAGCTAGTAGGTAATGACGAGTTCGCAATGGTGGTCGCTGCGTTGGAGCAGCAGTACGACCAATTAAATGCTTTGCAGCAAGGCGCCTCGGGGGGAATATCAGATTTGACCCCAGAGGGTGGGGTGCCCACCGGTGATGAGATTGCCGCTCAGGTTGAAGAATTTCTGCAGAGCCTTGCTGAAGGTGATGAGCCAAAAGATCCAGACAGCTAGTTAAGGCTAATTGCAGGTTGTCCCGCTCGCAGGGGGAATACCGGTCAGCAGGAATTCGTCGATCGCGTGGTCGACGCATACAGAACCCACACCGTACGCGGTGTGCCCGTCGCCCTCGAAAGTAATTAGCGAACTTGTCGGCAATTGCTCATGTAGTGCTATCGCCCACGAGTATGGCGTGGCCGGATCAAATCTGGTTCCGACTACCACGATTGGGGCGGTAGTTGTCGAGGTAGCCGCCGCCGGGTTACCCCCTAAGTGATCAAACCAAAAACTACAGGGCGCATTACCCCAAGACATCGCTCTCGCCAATTCAGGCACCGGGGCATTTTTAGACCACGCTTTTGCTGCAGCAGCAAGTCCGGTTCGGCCCGGAGTCGCGGGCGCGTCCAGACAGGAAATCGCATAGAAGGCCGAACTCTGATTACTTCCGTAACGATTCTTGCCAATTCGATCCGTGGCCTGGTTGGACAACCATTGGAGGTCTCCACCTTGACCGCGCTCGGCCTGGCGGAGCGCCGACCGCAAAATGCCCCAGAAGTCTTGGGAGTACATACTCCAAAAGAGTGCGGTTATAGCTTGAGCTTGATTTAGGGGCTCAAAACCGTCGGTTGGGAGTTGGTGTTTTTCAAGGTCTGCGAGGAGTTGGTTGATGCCTGTGAGCACATCATTCCAATCTCCGGGGTAGGGGCAGTTGCTTCGGTTGGCGCAATCCTTGGCGAAACGAACAAGGGCGCCTTGGAAGCCACCAGATTGTGCCTTCGATATCTCCATTCCGTTTAAACTTGGATCCACCGCGCCATCGAGCACCATGCGGCCAACATGGCCCGGAAACTCCTGGGCATATAGCGCCCCAAGTGAGGTGCCGTAGGAGAAACCAAACAGGTTTAGTTTTTGCTCGCCGAGTGCTGATCTCAAGATGTCTAGGTCGTTGATCGTGTTTGCTGTTGAAATGAACGGGGCGATTAGTGGGGAATATTGCAAGCACCCGACGCTTATCTCGCGAGCAAGTCCCATCAAAAAGTTTTGCTCGCTACGCGTATCGGGAGTTGGGTCCGACAGCAGCCAGCGGGTGGTCTGCGCTCCGTTCATGCAGGTGACCGGAGCCGAGGCCGCCACACCGCGCGGATCAAAACCCACGATGTCAAATTGCTGTGACACCTCAGGGGAGACTATGGCGGCGACTGATCTGGCGAAGTCGGTGCCGGAACCACCGGGTCCGCCCGGGTTTACCACGATTGAGCCCTGGTAAGTGGTGCCGGAATGTGGCACGCGTGACAGCGCAATTTGAATATCGCCGGCGGCCAAATCAGCATAATCGCGGGGAACCATTAATTTAGCGCACTGCATGTCACCCGAACATTTTCTCCAGATGAGCTGTTGTTCGGTGTATTTGGTGAGGTCGGCGGCGGCGGCTGGAATCAAACCAGCAGCAATTGCGGTAAAACAGGTGGCCATAGCGGCCAGTAGGGCAAAGCGCAGGTGCCAGCGCCGGGTCATCACACAGGCACCGTACGTCACCACGGCCGATTGGGCGTATGAGCGGTCCCGAATCACTCGACCGTGTCGGGCATGGCAGGCTGTGGGGGCTTGACTCGTCGTTTATTGAAAGGATCTAAATGCCTGGCAATGCCACATTCCGCTATGTCGATACGGCAATTTTGGCCGTCGCGGTGGCTGATGCCCCCATCGTCGTCACGTCGGATGAGATAGATGGGCAATTAATCGACACCTATACGCGGCTTGGTCTGAAGCCCGGAATGCTCGAGCTGCTGGCTGGTATCTCTGAACGCCGATGGTGGCCAGAGGACGTCACATTTGCGGACGCGGCGGCGATGGCCGGGGCGAAAGCGCTAGCTGACGCTGGAGTGGATCCAACTCAGGTAGGGCTCCTGATCGACACCTCAGTTTGCCGCGATGCGCTCGAGCCGAGCGCCGCGGTCGATGTGCACGCGCAGTTGGGATTGAGTTCGGCTTGTTTGAACTTTGATTTATCGAATGCCTGCCTTGGATTCATTAACGGCATGCAGCTGGCGGCAATGTTCATTGACTCCGGCCAAATTGATTATGCGCTTATTGTCGATGGTGAAGGTTGTCGGCGCCCGCAAGAGTCAACAATTGCGCGGCTGCAGGATCCTGGCACCACGAAGGCGGATTTACTAGCTAACTTCGCAACCCTGACCCTTGGGTCCGGGGGAGCGGCCATGGTCTTGGGTAGGGCCAGTGAGCATCCCGAAGGCCACCGATTTGTCGGCGGTGTTTCGCGCGCGGCAACCGAACACAACAAGTTGTGCGTAGGCGATATTAATGGGATGAGCACCGATGCTCGTGGACTGCTTGAGGCCGGCGTAGCACTTGCAAGTGAAGCTTGGGCCGAGGCGACTGAGGTTTTTGACTGGAAAGACCTCGATTGCTACATCATCCATCAGGTATCGCAGGTGCATACTGCGTCAATTGTTGAGGCTCTTGGAATTGATAAAACCAAAGTGCCAGTAACATTTCCGACGCGCGGAAATGTTGGACCGGCGTCAGTTCCATTTACGCTGGCGCATTTTGCCGCTGATTTAGTGACCGGACAACGTGTTGCCTGCATGGGCATTGGCTCGGGCCTAAATGCAGCAGTAATCGAAATTTCTTGGTGAACTCGCTCGCGCCAGCGACTTTACCGCCGGCCGATTTGCCCGGCCTAGAGCGATCTTGGTCGCGCCTAGTTGATTCCCCCGACCACTCTGGCCGAAGTTACACTTGGCATCTTCTTGACTCACACGCGCAACGCGCTGATAAGAACGCACGCTTAACTTTGCTGTGTGTTCATGGCAATCCAACTTGGTCGTATCTGTGGCGAAGATTAGTGGAGCTTGCTCCGCCTGACGTCCGGGTGGTGGCGGTTGATCAACTTGAGATGGGTTTTTCTGAACGCACCGGGATCACGCGACGTTTGGCAAATCGTATTGCTGACCTAGGCGCACTGAGTGAACAACTTGGTATTACCGGGCCGGTAGTAACTGTCGCGCATGACTGGGGTGGCCCCATTTCGCTGGGCTGGGCCCAAAATCACCTAGCGCAGTTGGCGGGTGTGGTCCTCCTCAACACCGCGGTTCACCAACCTGCTGGTGCCAGCGCGCCGACGTTGATTCGGCTTGCTCGAAGTGGTCCGTTATTAGATTTTAATACGGTGCGCACAACTGCATTCTTACGCGGAACCACAGCATTAAGTGGCTCGAAGATGAGCAAGCAAACCGCAAAGGCTTTCCGGGCGCCTTATGCGTCATCGGCGCGGCGCACCGCGATTGGGGCGTTCGTCGCTGACATTCCATTAGAGCCGGGCCATCCAAGCGCTGACACCCTCGATTTGATTGCTTCGAATATGGTCAACTTTGCAGCGGTTCCGATGTTGTTGCTCTGGGGTCCGGGTGATCCGGTATTTAGTGATCTCTATCTGGGTGACTTAATGGCGCGAGCTCCGCATGCTGATGTGCATCGCTATGAGGGCGCAAGGCACTTGGTAAGTGAGGATGACGAGCGAGTATTTCCTGATCTACTTCGCTGGATTTCAGGGCTGAAACTCGGCCACCAAGTGGATTCGAGTCAAGTGACCGCAGCGGAACCAGATCCTCCACGTCGAACCAGGTTGTGGGATGGGTTGCATGAGAGGGCTGAACATAACCCAAGTGCCATCGCACTTGTTGAAATGTCAGGTGCGGGACGCCGCGTTACTTGGCGCCGGCTCGCTGACACCGTGGATCAATTGGCCGCTGGCCTGCATGCGCGCGGGGTGAAGCCCGGTGATCGAGTATCACTGCTCATCCCACCGGGGGCCGACTTAATAGCGACGGTCTATGCATGCTGGCGCATTGGTGCATGTGTCGTCATTGCGGATGCCGGGTTAGGGGTTAAGGGGATGCGGCGGGCACTTCGCGGTGCAGCACCTGATCACGTGATAGCAATCACGCCGGGCCTCGCACTGGCACGTACTGTGCGCATCCGCGGCCTGCGATGCTCGGTAAAAAGTCTGACTGAGATAGCGAAAGTTAATGCGCCAATGCCACCCGAGCCGTCCGAATCAGTGGACGCAGTGGTGGTGTTCACCTCTGGGGCTACCGGCCCGGCCAAGGGGGTTGTCTATCGGCAATCGCAGGTGGCTGGCACCCGCGATGTGCTCCGCCAGCATTATGCGATGACTTCGAGTGATGCGATCGTTGCCGCATTTGCTCCGTGGGCGGTTTTTGGGCCAACGCTGGGGGTGGCATCGGTACTACCCGATATGGATGTCACCAAGCCGCGGACTTTGCAAGCTGCGGCACTGGCGGATGCGACTGCTGCGGTCGATGGCACTTTGCTTTGGGCATCACCAGCAGCGCTCACCAATGTGATCGCAACGGCAGGTGAGCTGTCGCCGAGCCAGCGGCGCGGTTTTGATTCGCTGAGGTTGGTGCTGGCGGCAGGGGCTCCGGTGCCTGTGCAGTTACTACAGAAAATTCAACAGTTGGTACCGAATGCGGATATTCGGACGCCCTACGGGATGACCGAAGTGCTCCCGGTTAGTGAAGTCAGTCTTCCTGAAATCGTCTTGGCTACTGAAATAAATGGAGTATTGGTCGGTTCGCCGGTGGGCGGGGTTGAAATCATGATCAGTGCTCTCGACACTGAAGGAAGGGCCGGAGGTCCCCTGACATCGCAGGCTTATGTAACCGGTGAAATATGCGTTAAAGCAGGTCACATGCGAGATCGTTATGACCGACTGTGGGCAACAAATGATTTGGCCTCTCGCGACCATGGTTGGCACCGCACCGGTGACGTAGGTCATTTGGAAACAAGTGGCAGGCTCTGGGTCGAGGGGCGCATGGCCCACCTGATTGTTACTGCTAGTGGCCCGATCACCCCGGTGGGGATCGAGCAACGGATTCAGCAATTGCCGTTTGTGCAGTGGGCTGCTGCCGTAGGGATTGGTCCGACCGGCAATCAACAATTAGTTATCGTCATCACCTCACCGGAAAACATCGCTCATGGGCTGTTGGATTTTGACCGAGTTCAGCTGGTGCGCGAGCAGGTCCCCGAGGTTGATGTGGCAGCGGTGCTTGTGCGAAACGAGTTGCCCGTCGATATTCGGCACAATTCGAAAATTGATCGGGCGGAATTGAGTAATTGGGCTGATTCGATATTGGCCGGGCACCGGTAATGCGCGTACTCGTTACCGGCGCTAGCGGTTTGCTGGGGGCTAGCACCGCACAGGCGGTAGCGAGCCGAGGCCATGAAGTGGTGTTGTTTCAGCGGCGCGCAAGTGGCTTGCCATATGACGAAGTCAGAGGCGATATCACTGACGTGGATGCACTAACTCGTGCGATGGTTGGAGTTCAAGCCGTGGTGCATCTGGCGGCAAAGGTTTCAATCACTGGAGCAGTGGGTGAGTTTGAACGGATAAACGTCGAAGGTACGCGGCTCGCCATTCAAGTGGCAAAGGCTGCGGGCGTTGAACGATTTGTCTATGTTTCCTCACCGTCAGTGGCGCACTCGGGGGCTCCGATCATGGGCGATGGCGCGCTGCAGGCTGACCCATTGGCGGCACGCGGTGCATATGCCAGAACTAAAGCAACTGCAGAGCTGCTGGCGCTGGCCAGCGAAAATTCTGACTTTGCCGTAGTTGTTATTCGCCCGCATCTTGTGTGGGGACCAGGTGATGAGCAATTAATCGGACGCATTGTCACGCGGGCTCAGGCCGGCAGATTGTTCTTGATCGATAACGGTGTGGCACTTATTGATACGACGTACATCGACAATGCGGCATCGGCGCTGGTCGCCGCGGTAGAGCGCGCAACTGACCCCATTGTTCGCGGGCGAGCTCTCGTCGTAACAAATGGTGAACCCAGAACAGTTGCAGAACTACTGACCCGTATTACCCGGGCGGCGGGCTTAGCGGCTCCCGATCGAAGTGTGCCGTTCGCTGCGGCATATGGGGCGGGCCGAATCGCGGAGCGAATTTGGCAGGTGCGCGACAGTGAGCCACCCCTCACCGGTTTCCTGGCTGAACAACTGGCCACCGCGCATTGGTTCGATCAGCGCCAAACTCGAGCAAGCCTCGATTGGGCACCGTCGGTGAGTTTGGACGAGGGCTTTCAGCGGCTTACCGACTGGTACCAGCACCCCCATCGCTAAAAAAGCCGCTCGATCCTTGTACCTGCTGAAACCGTAAAAAAAAGGGCTTCGAGATGACGGAACGAGCAGGTGTAAGCCCCGTAGGTGACGGAACGAGCAGGTCAAGGTGTGTGGGCTCGTTGGTGTGGCGGTGCAGCCTGTTGGCGCGATTTGCCCTTAATATTGAAAAGGCCCCTCGAAGTATGAGTTCGAGGGGCCTTTTCTTGAGGTCTTCTGTCTTCTGCCCGATTTCTCGGGGCGCCTTCGGGTGCCGATCCGCTGCGCTCGATCCCCGTTGCCGGTTCACCAGTTGAACTATTCCGACCTCTCACATCGCTTCTTGCAACCAACTCCACCAGCACGCGGAGTTCCCGGAGGTCAAGCCTTCGGTTCGGCTGTCATTCTTCGATCTGACCTTTGCCTTTCGGCTCAGTGGGTTATTTCTAACAGCATGCAAGTCAACACGCAAGCCAAATTCAAAAATATTTTAAAAATGTTTTTATTTGTTGCACCACGTTTAACATTTGTCACGCCAGCACATCGACCACCAAAGAATGGGCCGCGATGTTGGATAAATTTTCGCTTGCGACCACTTCCACTGAGTATTTTGGTTATGAGTGGTCATGAGTGGTTATGGCCAAAGCCCCATTACACCAGGCAGAAAAAAGCTTTATGTAGCAGGGGATATCGGGACTTCGGCTGGGGGCCGTTATGGGAAAGTTGGAAGGCAAAGTAGCCATCGTCACCGGTTACTCACCTGGCCTGGTCGCATCAGACAGCATGATCTTTGCGCCGAGGGTGCGAAGGTTGTGGTTTTTGATGTACTTGATGAAGAAGGTGCTGCTGTTGCGACACGGATTGGTGGCGCGCTTCGGCAGCGAGATTTGACTGAAAAAAACTAGACCAATGAGCTAGCCCGGCGCACCTTGCACTTACGGCCCTTTGGGGATATAGTTGAAAACTCAACTACTAAAGGGAGTCTTCCGTGCCCGCTGTCACCGTCCCTGATGTTTTGGTGCTTCCGCGCATTGGCGCACCCGATGCCACCGCGGTGCTGCGTCCGGTGAAACGGGTAGTTACCGCACTGGCAACTTTTGAGGGCGAAGGCTTTCCCGTGCGCCGGCCCTTCCCTGGTCGAATGTCACTTCGCGATTCTGACCCGTTCCTACTGCTAGACCAAATGGGAGCTGTCGAATGGGGCGCTGGCGAGCCCAAAGGCACTCCATGGCACCCCCACCGTGGTTTTGAGACCGTCACCTACATCGTTGATGGAGCCTTCGAGCACCAAGACACCGCGGGTGGGGGTGGCCTCATCTCTGACGGTTCGACCCAGTGGATGACGGCAGGGTCGGGACTGCTTCATATCGAGACCCCACCTGAAGCTCTGGTTAATTCCGGCGGACTTTTCCACGGTGTGCAACTCTGGGTGAACTTACCTGCTGAACTGAAGATGACAGCACCTAGATATCAAGATATTTCAGCGTCCTCCGTGGCATTGGCTGCAAGTCACGACGGCGGCGCGTTGGTACGCGTAATTGCCGGAGAGCTAGGCGGGATTTCTGGGCCGGGCATCACCTGGACTCCAATTACTTATGCGCATGTAACAGTGCAGCCGGGTGCCAAGGTTTCACTCCCTTGGAACCGAAGCTTTAATGCAATGGTCTACGCACTATCAGGTCGCGGATCTGCGGGTGTTGAAAACGTGGCTTTTGGTGAAGGTCAGTTAGTGGATTTCGGTGCAGGTGATGCGATAACTTTCGCAGCCGATGCCAAACAGGATTCAAAATCCCCGACCCTTGAGGTGTTAATACTCGGCGGCAAGCCCATTGGTGAGCCGATCGCGCACCACGGCCCATTTGTAATGAACACCAAAGATGAGATCAATACCGCTATCGAAGATTTCCAAGCAGGTAGGATGGGGCAGATTCCGGCGACCGCACGTCGCTAGGTAAATCCGATCTTCACGCAGGGGGAGCCATGACCACGCGCCGGTTACCGAAGTGGCATGAGGTTAAGCCCCTACTTGGTACTGAGAACCCATTCACGAATCGACGGGCACACGCTCTGGCGCGCGCGGCGAATATCTGGGATCTACGTTCATTAGCAAAGCGACACACGCCAGCTGCGGTATTTGACTACACCGATGGTGCCGCCGGTGACGAGTTAGCTCTTACACGGGCTCGTGAGGTATTTGGCCGTTTGGAGTTCGAGCCAAGAGTGTTGCGTGACGTGTCGAACGTTGACACTCGAACTGAAATCCTTGGCACCGTAAGCGCATTACCCATGGTGCTGGCCCCCACCGGGTTCACGCGGATGATGCATTACCAAGGTGAGCCGGCGGTGGCGGCGGTGGCCGCTAGTTCTGGAATTCCCTACTCTCTATCAACTCTTGGCACGACTTCAATTGAAGATTTGGCGCTCGCGGTGCCAACTGCACGCCGATGGTTTCAACTCTACTTAATGCGTGATCGCAGCCCAAGCCTGGAGTTGTTGGAGCGCGCAGCGGCGAGTGGCTACGACACTTTGATTCTGACTGTCGATGCCCCGGTTGGGGGCTTACGACATCGCGATGTGCGAAATGGCCTGACTATCCCACCTAAACTCTCGATTTCAACGTTGGCCAATATGTCGAGGTACCCAGCTTGGTGGTTTAACGTTTTAACTACGGAGCCACTGGAGTTTGCGACATTTAGGAACACCGAGGGTACGGTTGCGGATCTAATGAATCGTGTTTTTGATCCGTCAGTGACCCCGGCTGATGTGAAGTGGGCCCGTGAGGTTTGGGCCGGCAAGATTGTGGTGAAAGGCGTGCAGTCAGTGCAGGATGCGCAAATCCTTGCCGATTTAGGTGTTGATGCGATTGTGCTTTCGAATCATGGCGGCAGGCAATTGGATAAAGCGCCGGTGCCTTTAGAGCAATTACCGCTGGTGAAAGCCGCCGTCGGAGGGAGCATGTCGGTATTTATTGATGGCGGAGTGATGTCGGGATCTGATGTGGTTGCCTCTGTCGCATTAGGTGCAGATGCGGTACTTATTGGCCGTGCCTATCTTTATGGATTGATGGCTGGAGGGCAGGCTGGCGTACAGCGTGCCGTTGACATCCTGCAACAAGAGATTCGCACAACGATGGCGCTGTTAGGCGCACGCACTGTCAGCGAGTTAGATTCTGCGAGTGTAAGGGTACGAAGCTCAAATTAGGTGCTGCTTTAACTTGACCCGCTCTTGCGCCGGTGCTCGCGCTTGCCTCCAGCTTTACTTGATTCGTCCTTTACCCCGCCACTGTCGGCATCACGGTCGGCGCCCGAGTGCCCACCCTTCTTGTTCTTAGCCTCAAGCGCTAAGCGAAAGCGCTCCTTTGGGTCATTTGGGTCGGGAGTCTGGGGGGTCTTGGGTGTCTTCGCGGTTGCCATGAGTGCAGTCTTGCACCTCCAATGGCACCTGTTGACATGGGTGGCCGTGATTGAATGGGGTGGTGGTGCAGGTATTGAATCGGGTTATGGTGGCCTTAACCGGGCTGCTTTTATTGTCAACCGTGTCCGGTTGCGATTCGTCCTCTGGCACGATGGACTCGGGGCTACCTGACGACGCGAAAGTTGTTTATCGCTTCAACGACTCCTCGGTACCGCCGCAGTACCACCGCAGCTTCGAATTGACGGTGACTACCAAAGAGGCCCGGCTTGTCGTCGATAGCTATGGAGAGATCCTTGCCGATGAGAAAACCGTAGAAGTCGATCAGGCGTGGCAGGTGATTACCCGGACCTACTCGACACTTGATGCCTTACCGGTGGTGAAATCCGAACTAGGTTGTGTTGGCGGCACAAGCCGCTCGCTGGAGATCACCCAAGGCGAGACAAGTTTGAAGGATATATCCATCGAGGAATGTGGTGGGGTTAACGATGCTGCGGTATCGACCATGGCTGGTTGGGTCGATCCGGTATTGAAGCTTTTCCCGGCGATAGCGGTATTAGCGCCGAGTTGATCGGTAGTTCGCAATCATGACCGCGGGTGGTCTGGTTGGATGGCGTGGTGCCCCGAGAGATGAATTTCGAAATCGTCAATCGATTGGCACCCGAGTTGGGAGCGGCTGAGCCCCTTGGCAGGGTAGGAGTAATCACTACCCCTCACGGACAAATTCACACTCCGGCGTTCATTCCGGTGGGGACAAAAGCCACGGTTAAGGCCGTTTTACCGGAGTCGATGCGCGACTTGGGCGCGCAGGCGATTTTGTCCAATGCCTACCACCTGTATCTGCAGCCTGGATCTGACATCGTTGAAGAGGCGGGCGGGCTAGGTGCATTTATGAACTGGCCCGGCCCAACATTTACTGACAGCGGTGGATTCCAAGTACTCTCACTCGGAGTTGGATTCAAAAAGGTATTGGCGATGACCGCTGAGACGGTTCAGTCTGATGACGTCATTGCCGAAGGGCGCGATCGCCTCGCGCATGTGGACGATGACGGGGTCACTTTCAAGTCTCACCTTGATGGTTCGATGCACCGGTTCACTCCAGAGATCTCAATGCGCGTACAACATGAGATCGGCGCCGACATCATGTTTGCCTTTGATGAGTGCACCACGCTGCTAAATACCAGGGAGTATCAGGAGCGCTCATTGGATCGAACCTACGCGTGGGCTATTCGCTGTATTTCAGAACATGTTCGCCTAACCGCTGAAAGGTCGAATAAGCCGTATCAGGCGCTTTTTGGAGTGATTCAAGGTGCGCAGTACGAGGATCTGCGGCGAAAGGCGGCGCGCGACCTAGGGGCATTGGACTTTGACGGCTTCGGCATAGGCGGAGCACTCGATAAGGGGCAATTGGGCACCATTGTGCGCTGGGTAAATGAGGAGCTGCCGGAGAACAAACCGCGACACCTCTTGGGTATTGGCGAGCCCGATGACCTTTTCACCGCCATAGAAAATGGCGCAGATACTTTTGACTGTGTTGCTGCATCGAGGGTTGCTCGCAATGGTGCGGTCTATAGCCGTAGCGGCAGATTCACCGTCTCAAATAGCAAGCACCGCAGGGCGTTTGAACCAATCGACGATGAATGCGACTGCTATACCTGCGCCAACTACACCCAGGCCTATCTGCATCTTCTTTTCAATGGCAAGGAGATTTTGAGCTCGATGCTCGCGACCATCCACAATGAGAGATTCATTGTGCGCTTGGTTGAAGATATTCGCGGGAGCATCGTGTCGAATAACTTTTATGAGTTCAAGGCCGATTTCCTAGGACGCTTCTACGGCACCTAGGGCTCAAATATTCGACCGTGGGCTCGGTGTACATGCTCTGCATTCGGACGTCGGTAACACCGCTCTGTTTAATTGTTCAAAATATCGTCATTATTCAAGATATCGGCTGTGACATTACCTAGGTTTACCATGAGATACGACTTTTTTGGAATGCAAGTGGAAATTAATACGTGGGCTCGCGCTTTTTTACCGCGGCGATTACCCGATAGGTGATGGGGAGCAGGACTACCTCGAGGAGAGTCTTGTAGATGTATCCAA
>JBIIOU010000178.1:0-4331 GCA_044336815.1 Candidatus Nanopelagicales bacterium
GCTTTGGCTGGTGGGGTGGCTTATTTTGATGGCCCAGGGGGCACCCAAACCCCAGACCTAGTTGCGGCGGCGATTGCGTCGGCGCTAACCAGCCCACTGTCGAATCGGGCACGTGTCACTGGCGCTGAGATTAATGCCGATGACATCACGCTAGCCGCCAGGCAAGCAGGCGCTGACCTGGTCAACGGCGATCCGCGCGGCATCGCATTCGGGCGCAGCATGACAGATATTACTTTTGATATTGCTCGCACTTTGGCCCAAAGTTGGGGGCCGGGGGACGAAGTAGTTGTCAGCCGACTTGATCATGATGGCAATGTGCGGCCGTGGGTTACTTATGCGCAGCGCTCAGGTGCCACACTTCGTTGGGTCGATTTCGATAAGGCGACCGGAGTTTTGGCTCTCGCGGACGTCACGAAATTACTGAACGAGAATACGCGGCTGGTTGCGATCACCGGTGCTTCAAATCTCTTGGGTACCCGGCCAGATCTGGTGGCGATCGGGAAAGCGGTTCATCAGACGCAGGCGCTCTTCTACGTTGATGGAGTGCACCTAACCGCACATGCACCGGTCGACATGCAGGCCATCGGAGCAGATTTCTACGTCTGCTCACCATATAAATTCCTCGGGCCACATATTGGGATGCTTGCGGCCTCGCCCGCACTACTTGAGACATTGCACCCTGACAAGTTGCGTCCGAGCACCGAGACGGTGCCCGAGCGTCTCGAGCTTGGCACCTTGCCGTATGAGTTACTTGCTGGAATTACGGCGGCGGTTGATGTGCTCGCGGATCTGGTGCCGGGTGATGAAGCGACGATAAGCCGTCGCGATCGAATTGTGCGTTCGATGACGGCGCTTGAGTCTTATGAAGATGAACTGCATCTTTATCTGCGCGCTGGGCTGGAGTCGGTGCCCGGTATCCGGCTATATTGCCACGCACCACACCGCACTCCCACTGAGCTATTTAGCATCGACGGTGTTGACAGTGAGCAGGTTTACGTCACCTTGTCAGCGTTGGGGGTCAATGCACCGGCAAGTTCGTTCTACGCCATTGAGGCCGCTGACTGGCTTGGGCTGGGGGAGCCCGGTGCGGTTCGAGTCGGGTTAGCGCCTTACACCAACCACGATGACGTCAACCGACTCATTGCTGGGCTGCGCGATATTGCAAGCGACGCTGCGGCGTAAGTAGGTTCTTCGATGACACTCGTTGACGAGGGCCACCCCGGCGCGCGTGCCGTAACGGTCTGGACATTGCAACTACTTGACCCCGCAGAGGTGGTGCCTGGGCGGTTACCAACATTGGCTGTTGAGTGGCAGCGGGTCGATGGCGAAAAGGCCGAACTCAGCGCTGATCTCTATGAGCGCGTTGGGCGAGCGTGGGGTTGGGTTGATCGCATTGATTGGACGAACGCGGAGTGGGCCGCGTGGGCCAACCGTGAAACCCTTCACCTGTTCGTCGTGCGGGCCGACGGAGAAATATGCGGGTACGTAGAACTTGACCAGCAAGGGCCAAATGTTGAGGTCGCATTCTTTGGGCTACTTGCGGATTTCATCGGCAAAGGGATCGGCGGGTGGCTGCTGGGCCAGGGCCTACGCGAAGCCTGGCTGCTGCCAGGGGTTGAGCGGGTATGGGTTCACACCTGTGATTTAGATGCTCCGACCGCACTTAGCAACTACCAGGCACGAGGCTTTGTGATCACTGACACAGCCACTGAATGGCGGCTTCCCCTACTCCCAGAACACTAACCGCGCCTTGGGGTGATATCAATAGGTATGTCCCGTGCCACTCCTTGGATCTTGACCGTCGGCGGCGCCTTTGGCCTGCTCGCGTCATTCGAACTTATTAGTGACAAACTCGCCCTCCTCGCTGACCCAGATGCCGTGCTGTCCTGCGATATCAACCCGGTGGTTTCCTGCGGTTCGGTGATACTGACCGAACAGGGATCCGCATTTGGTTTCGCGAACCCGATCCTCGGGTTGGTGGGGTTTGCAGTGGTTATCACCCTCGGGGTGCTGGCCATCGCCAAAGTGGAGTTACCGCGCTGGGTCTGGATCGGGCTGAATATCGGCTCCCTCTTCGGGGTGGCATTCATGATCTGGCTGATGCTCCAAAGCCTTTATGTCATTGGGGCATTGTGCCCTTGGTGCATGCTGATCTGGGCCGTCACTATTTTGATTTTCTGGAATGTCACGGTCGATAACCTGGTGAGTGGCCGCATCAATCTGGGTTCTGGGGTGGCCGAATTCGCCGGGGCCTTGCGCTGGTTCTTGGTTGCCGGTACCTACCTGATCATCGCGGCTCTTATTTTCGTGCGCTGGATGGATTTTTGGCTGGGCCGCGGCTGATGCAATAGTGGTATCACTGTGGTATCATTCCGGCATGGCAATGACACTGAGGCTTTCGGAGGAAGAGACCGAGGCCCTTCGAGCTAAAGCTGAAGCAGAGAACCGCTCAATGCAAGACGTAGCGCGGATAGCCATAGACCGGTATGTAACCGATCGCCAAGGGCGACTCCGGCAGGCAATCGAGATGATTGCATCGCAGGATGCAGAACTCCTTGATCGATTGAGTAAGTGATCGACAATGACCCAGACTTCCTGTCCCTAGATGATCTCTTTCACATAGCGGAGGGAGTTCTTTCCGAAGTCTTAGTGCGCGACGTGGGTCTCTTGGAGTCTGCTGCGGCCCGTCCGCAAACTACTGTGTTTGGTGAATTTGCCTACCCCAGTTTTGAGGAGATGGCCGCCGCGCTGATGCACTCACTCGCGCGAAATCATCCTCTAGTTGACGGGAACAAGCGACTGGCTTGGTCGGCGACCCGGGCTTTCTTTTTGTTGAATGGCCGAGATATCGAGTACACAGTTGATGATGCGGAGCAACTTGTGCTTTGCGTTGCTCGCGGTGAGTTGGATGTCAGCGAGATTGCTGAGTGGTTTCGCCAGCGACCTCGTTAGCCCACTCACCGTGCTCTTTCTCGGCCCACTCAACCGGCACTGAACCGGTGAGCATGCCTTTGCGTGCGGTGGCGTCACCGTAGGCCATCCACATGTGACCGGCTGTGGCAATGGCGACTAGTAGCGCCAACCAGTCATGAACAAATGTTGACCCGGTGCGTAGATCGTCGGGGAAGAAACGGTTGAAGTACATCACCAGCCCCGTGACGAGCAGCACGATGATGGATCCGAGCACGAAAGCAGAGTTGAGCTTTTGCCCAGCGTTGAATTTACCCACGGGTATTTCACCATTACGCCGCTTGCGGGTGCGTAGCCATTTCCAGTCATTGGGTGAAAAACGATTAAGGCGGCGTAGGTCTTGGCGAAATGCCCAAAAGAAACAGGCAACAATGATTGGGATAGGCAAGAGGAAACCCGCGATTATGTGCGTATTGCGCATCAGTGGACGGTAGCCGATAACGGCGCTAGCGCCCGGGAGGTAAAGCACCGCGGCGGTAATCAGCAACACACCCATCAAGATGCCTAAGGTGCGGTGCGTCCAGCGCTCGGCGGCGGTGAAACGCAAAATAGTTGTGGGTTCAGGTGATTGGTTCATCGGTCATCCCATTTGATTCGCCAACCCAAGCGTCAACCGCATAGCCACGTTCTTCCCAATAGCCGGGCACGACTTTTTCGCCTACCTCGATACCCGAAAGCCACTTCAGGGATTTGTAGCCGTACATCGGTGCGACATATAAACGAACAGGTGCACCGTGTTCTTCGGCAAGAGGTTGGCCGAACATGGTGGTGGCAACCAATATATCTGGGCGAAGGCCCTGTTCCATTGTCAAAGACTCGGTGTAGGCGCCGTCAAATGAGGTGAAACGTAAAGCTTCAGCTGTTAGGTCAGCGCCTGCAGCATTAAGTACGTCACTGAGCAATACACCTGACCAGGGCACGTCGTCGACACGCCAACCGGTTACGCACTGGAAGTCTTTCGTCATACCCGTTTGCGGCAGCTCGGTGAGATCTGCAATTGACAAGGAAAGCGGGGTACTGACTAACCCGGTGACCGTGAGTCGGTATTTATCCGCGTCATATTCCGGGTACCCATTAGTCACGGTGTAAATGCGGAAACCGCCGGTGCCCGGTAGTACACCCGATAGGCCGGGGGCGGCGGTGGCGACGGTGGAGTTCACCGCTTGCGAAGCGGTGCGGCCAAAGACGATGCCCAACGCGCCCAAGCCGATCATGCCCAGGACGATGCGGCGTCCAACAGGTGCGCCCCGCGGTACCAGCTGTGCTTCCTTCGGCTCCTCCATTCCACTATGGGAACACATCCTGGGCTGGACGGCCACTGGAATCGCCATGCGGCGCGAAAATGCTATTTCTTCTTCGTT
>JBIIOU010000031.1:0-16779 GCA_044336815.1 Candidatus Nanopelagicales bacterium
AGTGCCTCATTACTTCACATGACTGGTTTGGCTGCAATGTGCACGGCGCCGGATCCGAGCTCTTCATCTCCCCTGACTCGGTTTTGCACAAGTTGCCTGACACCGTAGATGACGTGATGGGGGCCATCGTTGAGCCGTTCACGATTGCCTTCAGGGCAATTAGAGCGGCCGGGCGCTGCGATGCCGGCGACGTTGTTGCCGTTATCGGCGGCGGCATGATTGGCCAGTGCGCGGCAGCCATCTGCCACGCTAACGGCGCCGAAGTTGTGATGCTTGAACCTCGGGAGAATCGCCGCGCCAAAGCCATCGAGCTTGGGTCCGATCATGCGATCGACCCCGGAGCCGTGGGTAACCTGGAGACTTGGTTCACGGAAAATCTAGGCGTCCCAGGCCCGAACTTGGTTATTGAAGCATCAGGTGCACCGGCTGGCTTGGCGCTCGCGATTGATGTTGCTGCTTTTGAAACTCGCGTTGTCATGATCGGCATCACCGGTACCTCCGCGATATCGGCTCCGCTAAACCAGATACAAGCAAAGAACCTTGTCATTACCGGTGTTACCGGGTCACCAGGGGTTTGGCCTGCAGCACTTCGCTTCATCGGTAGGGCGGGCATCGACCTACGGAGCCTGGTCACCTCTACCTTCGATTTCGAGAATGCGACCGACGCATTCGACGCTGTTGAAAACCCAGACAGCATGAAGGTGCACCTACGGCCATCGAACGGCGGCGTAAAGTGAGTAAGACCGCAATCGTCATTGGATCCGAGGGCCTTATTGGCACCTACCTTCGAGATGAGCTAATCGCAGAAGGCTGGAATGTCATCGGCATAGCGCGCAGGGCTTCAACTCTTGAACATGCTCAGTACACGCACGTATCCGTAGATCTGCTCGATCGTGAGGCAACCTTTAGTGCTCTAGCTCCATTCAAAGATATAACCCATGCCTACTTTGCCGGGTTCACGTGGCGGGAGACCAAAGTCGCTGAACTCGAAGCCAACGTGGCACTTCTTGTCAACAGCATTGAAGCCGTAGAGGCCGCATCACCTGGCCTCGAGCACGTCTGTTTATTCGAAGGCGGGAAGTGGTACGGCTGCCACGTTCACGCGTTTAAGACCCCGGCATATGAGGACGATCTTCGTGTCATGCCACCGCTTTTCTATTACGATCAACAAGATTATCTAAGCGAACGCCAGGCCAATGTTTCCTGGACTTGGTCGGCGCTTCGGCCCGAGGGCGTCGGTGGCGTTTCGGTTAGCACTCCGCACAATTTCGTTCAGGTGGCACTGATTTACGCGGTTATCTGCAAGGAACTCGGCCTGCCCCTGCGATTCCCTGGACACCCAGAATGCCGTGACGCACTTTATGAAATGACTGATGCTCGGCTGCTAGCCCGATCAGCGATACACGTCAGCACAACACCCGAATGCGCCTCTGAGGCCTACAACGTGACCAACGGAGATGCTTTCCGCTGGGGTCACATGTTCGGGTACATCGCTAACCTGATGAAGATGGATTACATCGGCACGCAAACCATGAAATTGACCGAAATGATGGCCGACAAGGGCCCACTCTGGGAACGCATTGTGGCCCAGTATGACCTCGCCCCCTTCCGCCTGGATGAGTTAGCCTTTTGGGAGGCCGGAGACGGCATCTTCAGCCAGGACTGGGATAACGTTCGAAGCATAATCAAGCTGCGCAAGACCGGCTTTGATGAATGCATTGATTCGCGCGACATGGTTTCTGACATATATGAGGAAATGATTCGCCGCCGAATGATACCGAGATACTGAGTACCACCAAGCTAGAGTCATTTCTGTTTTTCCAGAACTGGAAGGAACCCCCATGCCCAACTCAAGGTCGGTAGCCGTTGTAGGTGCGGCAGGCACTATCGGGCAAGCAGTAGTCGAAGAGTTTGTAGAGAACGGCTATTCAGTCACGGCGATGGCTCGGCGTAGGTCTTACTGGCCCACCGCCGCCGCCTACGAGAATGTCGATCTGTGGGACGCTCAGGCAACAATAGACACCTTCAAACGAGTTGGATCCCACGACCTTCTCGTTTTTGCCGCCTATCAAGACGGCCCAGATGTCGGTGGGATAGTCGGCCCAAATGTCGAACTCATGCAGAACACCCTCGACGCTGCGGTCGCTGCAAATTGGAACGTTGAACACGTAACCTTGTATCAAGGCGGCAAGTACTACGGAGCCCACATTGGCCCATTCAAGACTCCGGCCAAGGAAACCGACCCCCGAATTCCTGGGCCGAATTTTTATTACGACCAACAAGATCTCTTAGAACTACGTGCTGCGCGCGATGGATTTGCCTACAGCATTTTCCGGCCGGAAGCGGTATGCGGGATAGCCCCCGGGAATCCGCTGAACCTATTCCTGATAATCGCCGCCTACGGTGCCATCTGCCGTGAGCTTGGGATGCCAATGCGTTTCCCCGGCACTAAAGCGGCGTACGAATCTCTGTATCAAGTAACTGATGCCGGGCTACTTGCTCGCGCCACAGTCTGGGGTACCGAGAGTCCAAATGCACGCGACCAAGCCTTCAATATCGCCAACGGCGATCACATTCGCTGGAAGGATTTCTGGCCGGTTATCGCGCATATGCTGGGAGTCGACGCAGGTACCCCGCACCACTTTTCCCTCGCGGACCGAATGAGCGGCTACGGCGATGTCTGGGCGCAAATCGTGGAGAAATACTCCCTAACCGATACCCCCTTCAATCAGATTGCCAACTGGGCCTTCGGCGACTTCATCTTGGGTAATGGCTATGACAATGTTTTCAGCATGGTCAAACTCCGCCAAGCCGGTTTCAACGAGCATATGGACACCGAACTTATGTTCCAAAATCTTTTTGCCAGGCTCAGGGCTGAACGACTAATTCCCTAGAAAATCGACCGCCGGAACCGCTACTATCGCACGATTCTTATTACTGGTTATGTAGCTCAAATTCCATGGAGGATGTTATGACTGCCACCTATTCGGGTCGCGACGATAAAATCGAAACTCTTTTCTATACCCCGCTCAAGAAAAGATCCGGCTTAACCCCGGAGCAGTTTTACCTCTATTGGAAAGATGCACACGGGCCACTATGTGCACGGCTGCCTGGATTGTGGCAGTACAAGCAATTTCACCTCTTTCACGACGAAGGTGGCATCTGGCCGCCGCCACCGGGTGTTGAGTCTGTTACCCCAGATGACGAGCAGCTAGACGGCATCGCCGAACTGACATTCACGAGCCCAGATAACCGCCAAGCCTGGGTCGACGCAGGATTGCCCTTGATGATTGATGAGCAAAACTGCTTCAATGAAACCATTGGTTACTTAGTTACCGACAAGAGATCCAAGACTTACGTCGACGGCATTACCAATGACGTACCCAATGGATTTGTTGGAGTCGCCCGCTACCACGTGCTGTTAAAGCGTCGCTGGGATACCTCACTTGAGGATTTCAGGTCATTCTTGACGCAGACTTTTGCCCCAAATGTCGCCGCCAGTGATCTGGTTGTGAAATTTCGTCTCCACCAACTAGATGAATACACCAAGCCGGCCCCGCCAGCGCCCAACGTATTTCATGAGCCCAGCAAAGAGCGCCAAATCCATGCGGCATTTGAAATAGCCTTCAAGACTCGCCTTGAGCTCGGGCTATTTCTAAAGTCTGCGGAATATGCCAAAGCAACCGCCGGTATGGGTGAGGTCGTTCGGCAAATGAGTGTCTTCGCTGAGCACGCCGCGTATTCACTTGTTGAAGACGGGCAGGCCACCTTGATGGGCCAACGCAGCCCCTCTGTCGCCAAGACAATTACCGACGCCGGAGCCGTTAGCAACCTCAATGATGACGTGGTGCAACTGATGTTCGGTGCCACTCCAAACTAAAGGCTGGCTAGCGACCTTTACCAAAACTTCGGGCAGCTTGCCTCGACCGCCCTCCCGGCTGAGCCGGTGGGCGCGTATTGCCTCTTGAGGATGACCTTGATTGGGCTGCAGCCCGCGGCGCGGTCGAGCCTGGGTGCACCGCGATGCCTTCCCAAGTGGCGGTGACTCCAGCCTTCTTTAACAGCATGCGCACCTCTGCAGCTTGCTCAGGAGTGGCGATGGTGACCACCTGGCCAGCAGCACCCGCGCGCGCGGTGCGGCCGGAACGATGCACATAAGCCTTGTGCTCCATTGGTGGGTCAGCGTGCACCACCAATGGCACATCATCAACGTGGATACCGCGCGCGGCGATATCGGTCGCAACTAGCGCTGTCGCTTTACCGCTGGAAAATGCGGCGAGATTTCGTTCGCGGGCATTTTGTGACAAGTTTCCGTGGAGATCTACCGCACCAACCCCGGCGGCCTCCAACTTCTTGGCCAATTGCTTGGCACGATGCTTGGTGCGCGTGAACACCACAACTCGACCTTCGCGGGCCATTTTGGCAATCTCACGAAGGCGATCACCCTCTTCGACAACAAGTACCCGGTGCTCGAGTAACGCTGGTGCCTCGATCGCGGCCGCATGTGAGACTGGACGCTCTAAGTAACGCGCTATAAGGGTATCTACTCCCCCGGCCAAAGTTGCAGAGAACAACATGCGTTGCCCTCCAGCAGGCGTCTTATCGAGAATACGCTTCACCATTGGCAAGAACCCTTGGTCAGCCATGTGGTCGGCTTCGTCCAAGACGCAGATCTCAATGCGGTCCAGCGACACATCGCCTTGCTTCATGTGATCAAGTAATCGCCCTGGGCAGGCGACGACAATCTCAACACCATCAGTAAAGGCTTTGCGTTGTGCTCCATGGGTTACTCCACCAAAGACCGTGACAGTCGACATCTTGTAGGCCGCGGCTAGGGGCGCGATCACTGCAGCAACTTGTGTTGCCAGTTCACGTGTTGGGACAAGAACTAGTGCCCGGGGGCGCCCCCGCATAGGTGCCACCTGCTTAGCAGCTAACCGCGCAACCAGCGGAAGAGCAAAAGCTAGAGTTTTGCCCGACCCGGTTTGCCCTTGACCAAGGACATCGCGACCAGCGAGTGAGTCTGGCAGCGTTGCCTCTTGGATCGGGAACGGTTCAGTTACCCCCTGGGCCGCCAGTAGCTGCACAAGTTTGTCGGGCACGCCGAGTTCGGCGAATCGGTTTCCGGTGATATCAATATGTGGCACATGTTTGGGTGCTGGTGCACTTGGTGCCTTGGCATCGTGGTGCGGTGCTTTGGCTTTGCTGGCCACTGCAAGATTTCCTGTGGCCGGCTTATTAGGCCGTCGTCGTCGGTTGCCGCTACCTATAGATGGGGTGCGGGCAGTTTGTGATGAAGAAATTAGGTACTCCTTGAGGAAGGTTTCCGCGAACCTGTTGAATAAGGAGCACGCGCCGCGCTGCGGCTATAAACCAAGTGAACCCCGATATTACCGTGCTTTGTTGCCCACCCAGCACCACCGCGCGCCGAAATTGGGTCGACTAGCCAGCTCGGCCAGTGAGTGCGCGCGTTTTAGTCGCTAAATCCGCCAAAAAACCGCTTTTCACGACAATAACGTGCGCGTTCAGGTAACCCACCCTTAGTGCCACCAATTGATGGGTCACTGAACGGGCTTTAGGCCCGTCACGAATGCCTTGATGTCCTTGACAGACATGCCAGCCGTGTAGACCTCAACGAAAGTGGACTCCAGCGCGGAGCTACCGGCCGGAAGTGTCACCGTCGTATAGCCCGAGCCTTGACGCAGCAGGGTCGGAGTCGACCTTGAGCAACTGCTCACTTGCCCCTTGCACGACCCCATGATGGTTGCGGTGGCACCTTTCACCTTGAACTTGGTGACCAGGCCAACACCATCAGGGCCATCCTCGCAACCGGTCTGTGATTCGTTCAAATCAATCCACCCGCTATTACTCATCTGCGAACCAAATGATGCGCTGATCTGCTCATCTTTACCGCCACCGCAATCAGTGAGTTGGAACGAAGAGCTCTTTAGCTCGATAGAAGTAGTCGGGGCATAAACCGTGTATGTCAGGCCCACCTGAGCTCTCTCGTACTTCGCAGGGTTAGTTGCAGCTGCGGCAACGGGCGAAGTGGCAAGCGCGGCCGCAGCAAGGCCGGCGGCGGCGAGAAGTGACAGTGCGATTCGGGCGCGGGTTGAGTATGTTGACATGGAAGGAGAATACGGCATCACCTTTATGATGCGCGGGACAAACCCCGTATCCTCAGGTAAATGAAACAGTACGTCAGATGAACATCACCCGGATAACCCTTGCCCGCGACCTTGCCCTCGGCGTTGGAGCCGGGCTCATCTCCGGGTTTTTTGGAGTCGGCGGCGGCATCATCGTCGTCCCGATCATGGTGATAGGCCTGCACTTTGCCCAGAAGCGAGCCCAGGCCACTTCATTGGTGATGATCAGTTGCGGCGGAGTCGCCGGTGCCATCACCTACGCCCTTGCAAACAATGTTGCCTGGCTGCCAGCCGCATTCATTGTTTTGGGGAGTTTGGCTGGAGCCTGGATTGGTGCGCAAATAGTGCAAAAACTCCCGGATCAAAAACTCCAAATAGCTTTCGGGGTACTACTAACTCTCATCGCCCTACGCATGCTGTTTTCGGACCCTAGCGCTGCTGGCAACGAACTCCCGGCAATTACCGCTCTCGTAATAGTCGGCTATTTGGCGTCCGGGCTCGCGATGGGTATTTTCTCGGCCATGCTCGGTGTCGGCGGCGGCATCCTGCTGATCCCAATTCTAATTTTCTTCTTCGGCTTTTCACAGCTCCTAGCCTCAGGTACTTCGCTGGCCGTAATGATCCCCACCGCATTACTCGGAGCCGCGCGATTAACACGTTCTGGTCTAACTAATTGGCCAATGGGCATTCGGCTTGGCGCTGGTGCCGTATGCGGTGCCTTGGTCGGCTCGATGCTCGCATTCCGGGTGTCCGGATCGGTCCTGCAAGTAGGTTTCGCGTTGCTACTTATTGCCGTTTCCGGGCAGATGCTTTGGCGCGCCCTGCGACATAAACCACAATCCGGCATCACCTCATGACGTGATTGAGATCCCCGTAACCAAAATTACTAGTACCTCAAATAGCGCCAGGCCCTGAACCGCAAAAAATAAATTCGATTGCGACCGCGGACGAAGAGCCAAAACAACTGCGACCGAAGTGGCCACCGGTACGCAGTATGCCGCGAAAACATTTACCGGTGCAATTACCAAAAGCAGGATGAACGAACTGAGCACCAACAAAATTAAGGCCAGGCGTAAGGCACGCACCGCACCCAAACGGGCGACCAGGCCGCCCAGACCGCGGGCTTGGTCAGATGACAAATCCGGCAAGGCATTTGCCAGGTGGGCCGCCACCCCGGTGCAGATGAAAACTGCTATCGCCCAAAGTGCCGGCGGCTGAGACGGGTTTAATCCGAAAGTAACAAATGGGGTAACACAGGCAAATGAGACCGCATACGGTAACCACGACCAAGTAGTGCGTGATAAACGAAAGTTGTATAGCCATGCACTGGCGACCGCAATAACTTGGAATAATCCGCCGACGAGGCCCGCTGCCAGAAATGACGTTATGACTGTGATAGCAAGCGCAGTCAATGCCGCAGACCACAGGCTTCTAATCGAGATAACGCCGGCCACTAGCGGCTTGGCAATACGGCCTGCGGCTCTGTCAATTGGTGCATCGAAGGCGTCATTGCTCCAGCCGACTGAAAGTTGACCGGTCAGGACAGCTACGACAAGGAGGAAAAATGCTGGGCCAGACCAGCCCGCACGAAAGGCCAGCAAACTGACGATCGCGGTCACCGACATCGTCGGAACCAAGTGGCAGGCCACGGCGAAACCACGAGCTACCGCCAACTGTCGCCGCATTTACCTAATTACCCATAAACAAGGCCACTAAAGCCGCCAATATTGGTGCCACGACTAGCGCCGGCAGCATGTCACCGACCGGGACGGACTTGATTTTCAATAGTCGCAGGCCCACGCCGATTAGCAGCACCCCGCCGGTAGCAGTGATCGCATCAATTAATGCCGCCGACAAAACTGAGCCCACAAGGGCGCCGAGAATCGTGAAGGCTCCCTGCACAATGCCGACTGAAAGTGCAGAAAGTGCGACACCCCAACCCAATGAAGCGGCAAAAGCGAGTGAGGCAAAACCATCCAGAGTTGATTTAAGAGCTAGTTGTTCAATGCCAAGACCAAGCCCATCATTTAGCGCCCCGAGAATCGCCAACGGCCCGATGCAAAATACCAGTGACGCATCGACGAACCCCTCAACGAATCGCTTGCGCTTATCGTCTGAATCGCCTGCACTTTTACGGATGAGTTTACGCTGCAGCCAACCGCCAACCCGCTCTAGTCGAAGCTCGATTTGCAGTAGTGACCCGATGATGCCGCCGATAAGCAAAGCACCCAACACAATCAGCAGCGGGGCTGCCGTGCCAACTGAATCAGAAAAAGCTGTGCTAGTCAGAGCAACGATGCTCAAGGCCCCGATAACCAAGGTGACAAGTCCCAGGGCATCGGTGACGGTGTCGCGGGTGCGCTGCGGGAACCGATGGCCAATAAGTACCCCGAGGCCAGACCCGATAAGGATCGCGACCATATTCAAGATTGTGCCGCTGCCTCGCATGGGTACAGCGTAGCCAAATCAGGGGGCTAAGGTGCCACCAAAAATCTGCCAGGCTAGCAATGACTTAGCCACCAGGCTCAAAATGATGTAACTGCGCTCCCCAGCGAGGTAATTTGCCCACCTGCCAACCTTTTTGTATTGCAGCCACTGCACTAAAGCAAAAATGTTGAAGAAGATGAACAGCGAAATGATGATTCCGTAAACAAATGCTGGCGGAGATAACTCACCCGGTGCTCCTGGCGAAATTACATAGATCAAGATCGCTAGCCATGGCACGATGCCGGCAATGCAGCCAAAAATGAAAGGCAACCAGCCACCGGAGCCGGGTGTTTCGTATTTCTCTTGCAACCAACCGAACAAAATCATTGAGGCGTTCACACCAAAAATTGCCAACAGCGCAGCAACATCAGCAATTCCGCAAATCTGCGCGATCAGCACAATCATCACCGATGAGCTGATCGAATACTCGACCCATCTGAAGTAGTTACGCTGATGTGCAAGCCCGTTGGCGTACCGACTGAAGAACAGCGGGCTCGCAACCAAGAAGTGGAACAGGGCCGAAAGCCCGAAGAACAGCGCAACACCCCAGCCAACGCGCGAATCAAAAAGCACCGTCGGGTCACCAAGTGGGCTACCTGGTGGGCCCTCCATGTACGTCGCGGTTACTGGAAGCACGAAGTCGTTGGTGAGAAGCAATACGGCAATCATCTGCACCAGGTGCGCAAAACCAGCGATGACGTTCAGGCGCCGCAATTTACGAAGCTGTTCGGAGGAGACCTCAATTACGGCGACTGGGGCGGTAGCTATAGCCATACTAAATAATCCCATTAGTTAACGGTTTTGGCTATTCGGACACGGCTACTAGACCTTGATCGGGTAGACATATCCCATGAATCCACGCCGCCTGTCCGCAACGGAGGTCAGTGACCTAGCGCAAACCCTGCCTATGTGGCAGGTCGTAGACGGGCAGCTGCTCCGCGAGATCCAGGCCCCCACCTACGCGATCGCCATCAATTGGGTTGTTGCTATTGCGGGCGCGGCAGAGTCAATCGACCACCACCCGGATATCGATATCCGCTGGCGGACTTTGCGGATAGCGCTGATCACGCACAGCACCGGGTGCCTAACCGAGCTCGATCTCGACTTAGCCAGACTGATAGACACTGTCCTGAGCACCGGCGCCTAGCTGAGCCGGCATAATATATAAATGGACGACGTCGAAATTCGATTCCTGCGCGCCGACGAGTCGCACATCCTCACTGAGCTAGTAACCGACGCCTATGGTTCAACCTACGACGCCGATTGGGTATACGAGCCAGCAGAGATTGCCCGGCGCATTGAAGCTGGCTCCCTGATAAGCACAATCGGGGTGCTTACTGATGGCACGGTTGCGGGGCATATGGCGCTAATGCGCGAGGAACCTGATGCACCCGTCTTGCACGCGGGGGTGGCGGTTGTCACCGAGGCTGCTCGCGGCCACCACCTATTTACTGCGATGAAGCAGTACGCGGGGCTTTGGGCTAAAGGGCAGGGCGTGTTGGGTATTTTCAGTGAGGCAACCGCCGCGCACCCGTATAGCCAAAAGGCCAATGTTGATCTTGGCGCCCATGAAACCGGATTCTTACTCGGGTGGATACCAGGCTCCGTCAGCAACAATGCGGCGCTAGCGAAAGATTCTCGGCGTGAATCGGTTGCCCTATTTTATTTGAAGGAAAACGATGGGCACGATCGACCTATTTACGCACCAACCCGCCACCGAGGCATCATCGAAGACATTGTTACCACCACTGGAATACGCGGCAGAGTGGTAAAAGCCAGTGACTTACACGCGCGTGAAATCAGCGAGTCAACTGAAATGGTTGTTTCGCATAAAGGCGATCACAACCTAGCGATTATTACCGCCCATAAACCTGGCCGTGATCTACGCAAGGTGGTGTTACAAGCCCGCGACGAACTCGTAAATAATGACGGCCGCGACGCCGTTTACCTAGACCTGCCACTGGATGACCCTGCCACTGAAATAATTCTGGATGCCGATCTAGCATCACTCGGCTTCGCTTTCGCGGGTGTTTTTCCGAATCAACATTTAGACGGGGATGCGATTCGATTGCAGTCACTACACAATGTCGATATACACGCGACCGATATTGCAACCGCATCCGATCACGGGCGTAAATTGCTGGACTATGTGCTTGCAGATGTAGCAGTAACACATGCGAACCGAAACTAGATTGACGGCACAGGAAATATGTTTACTAGATCTGCAATAAGGCCGGGAGAAGACCGAAAGGCCGGTTGGCTTGAACTGTTCTATGACCTTGCAGTGGTGGCTGCACTTGGAGCCTCCAACGACGCGTTCATCCAGAACCCAAGCGCCGAGACCGCGTCCTTTGCACTACTAGCACTCGGCGCCTTATTCAGCGTGTGGCTACTAACCACGCTAATCCACAATCGGTTTGCCATCGATGGAATCATTTATCGAATCTTGCTTCTCTTGCAAATGTCAGGAATCCTGCTCACCGCGATTTCTGCAGGCGAAGGTGACTCAATCGGCTGGCAAGGCGGCCTAACTAGTTTGGGATTTGTGTTCCTCACAATCGGAGGTATGTACGCACTAGCGAGAATTCAGATTGGGAGGCCGGTCCAGGGGCTCAAAGTCTCAATAATCAGCACGGCTCTTGGTGCTTTGATTTGCTTCGCGGGATTATTGCTTTCAAAAGAAACGCTGCTTTATGTGTTTGCTTTGGCACTTATAGTCACCATGGCGCCAATACTTATTTCATTTCTGCGTAACGCGAGTCAAGACTACCCGCTACATCCTGATCACCTTCGCGAGAGACTCGGATTACTTTTCCTGATCGCGATTGGCGAAAGTTTGATTCATTTAGTTGGAGTACTGACTGAGACCACGGCAGGCTCTGATTACCGATTCTTCTTCCTGGTAATACTTTTTGACTTGGCCCTTGCGACAACTTATTTCGAGGGTGTATTTAGCAAGCGGAGCACCGCGCACCCGAGGTTATGGAGAGGCACAGTTTTTGCGCATTTCATCCTCATATTGGGAGTTACAGCCGCGGCAGACGAAATGGCAATCTTCGCTTCTACTGACCCGGGAACTACAGAGGCCGCCAATGCTGGCGTGTTCGCAGTAGCGATTGGACTATTGCTAATCGGTTTAACACTTCTCGAGGTGATTACAAATAACCGATTAGTGAAGCTAACCTGGGCTCAGGCGGCGTTAGCGGCTGCTGTGATGGCATTTGGGCTCTATCAAATCAGAAACGGCGACACGCAATCGAGAATGGGCATCCTGCTACTTTCCATAGCGTTCATAATTTGGTCGGTAATGCGGGTCGCCATTTCACGCAGGGCACTTGAATTAGCAGACCGCAGCAATTAGCCAATTGCCTTTTGTATTTCATCCTGCGCCGCTGAAAACGCCTTCTTCGCGGGTGTCGCCTCTGGGCCACTGGTGGATTTCGCCCATGCGGTGCTCAGCGGGCCCCAGACTGACGATGCCTGCGGGATATTAGGCATCGGCACCCCGTCAACACCAGCAGTGCCGAAGGCTTGCGCCAACCGGCCGCCAATTGAAGTGCTATAAGTCGATTTCTTATTCGCTGGTGCGCGCAGCGATATCGCAGCCATATTCGATTGGAAGGTTGAGCCACTGAGTTTCTTAACAACTAGGCCGGGCACTACATCCCCCAAACCGTGGGCTTCCGCGTACGAGGTCGCCATGAAGCCTTTGATACCAAGCAGCGGCGCCATGGCCAAGTTGGCATCAATTCGAGGCACCGGTGAAATGAAGTACTTAAACTTCAGGGCCTGCAAGGTCGAAGCACTCCACGGCCCGGTTATCCAAAAAGGCGCCCGGCCCGCTTTGAAAGCTGCTTCAGCAGCCACCACATCAACCGAAGAATTAATCAACCCGGTGCTGTTCCAGTCATCAATAATTTTCGTGTTCTTTCGGAAAACCGAATTGTTAACTCCAACGTCGAATGGGTTAAGGCTGCCGGAAGTATCCTTGCCGAAAACATAACCACCTAGACCGGAAAACAGGGGGTAGGTGAAGTAAGCATTACCCTTAGCCCCTTGGCCAACGGCGAGGCCGACATCAGCACGGCCAGCTGCCTTAAGGGCCAACGCTTTAGTGGACAACTTCGCGAATGTCGCTGGAGGTTTCGGTGCCAGTGCGGCATTAGTCACCAGCGCCCAGGTTTCGTACTGCACGGGGATCCCGTAGTAGTTGAACCCAAATTGAAAACCCGAGAGAACATTGGGGGCGAACAACGCCTTCTTAGCCGGTGACAAGGTCAACGGGACTATCAAGGAGGCGGCGGCGAGCTCACCTGTCCAGGTGTTATCAGCCCAAATGACATCGGGGGCTTGATCAGCCGGCACCGTTGTGAGTTCGGCCTTGATCGCTGAAAGTTCTTTTGTCACCACGTTGACCGGGTGGCCTTGGTAACCGTCTTCCAATAACGCTGCAACAGTAGCCGCGCGCGAGACGTCAACCCAAATAGTGATCGGACTTGGCGCCGCCATCGCACTTGGCGCGATAGCCACCGAAAGAGCAGTTGCCGCAAGTATCGGCGCGACCAAGTAAGTGATTGGCATGCGCGCACGCCTTTCCCCAAGTGCATTTCGCACTCGGTGCCTCCTCACTTTGAGCCGACGTCAATGCCCAATCGCCGGGCCGACCTCGAACGCTGGCGGGCGGCCCGCATACGGTTTAGCCGCTTCACGAGCATGGGGTCGAAGGCCAGTGCTTCTGGGGTATCGATCAAATTATTCACGATTTGGTAATACCTAGTGCCGCTCATTTCGAATAGATCGCGAATTGCCTGCTCCTTGGCACCGGCGTATTTCCACCACTGGCGCTCAAACTCCAAAATACTGCGATCACGCTCACTGAGTAGGGCCGCCGCGGCCTCATGATCAAGGGGGGTACGTGCGGCTTCCATCTAGACATCCTCCGTGGCGTTGATCAACTGTGCATATCGGAATTTCTACCTTGACCATATCGTCCGGGCCGCCGTCAGCTCCGGAAGCCCACGATGCGTGTCACCCGATTTGCGGCTTTCGGGGGCTATTTCACCTTTGTCGCCACATGAGTAACACGAGTCAGACGAGTCACACGAATCAGCCGAGTGACACGAGTCATTCTGGAAGGCGCCGAGTGCGCCTGATGATGGCCCAACTAAATGCATAACCCAGACCATTGGTGGCCCAGTGCAGACCCATCGGCGCGAGCACACTGCCCGACATGAGTCGCAGGGCGCAGAAGACAAACCCGGCCAACGTCGTAGTGAAAACACTTAATGCGATCGCCAAGATATTGCCACGCCGGCCTTGGCCAACTACCGAACCCAGTGCCGGATTCTGCTCGTGGCTGCCTATTGACGGCAACACATGCCATAAGCCGAAGAGGATGGAGGAAAGGACTATGCCCCAGACCAGGCCGTAACGACGTGCCAACATCGAGAACAGCACGGCGCGGAACGCAATCTCCTCAAGTAGCACCGTGCCGAACGGCACTTCAAGCAATGCATGGAAGGCAAGGCGGCCACCACTTAATTCTGCATGACGTTCATCGCGGAAGGCATTGCGCGTCGGTTTGAAAATGATGCCGATGACATAAACTAAAGTCACCGCGCCAATGCATATCCCGGCCCAGATCAGCCCACTTAGGTAGTGCCTCCAACTCAAGCCCATGTCGGTGAACGTGTTGCCGTCGAGTAGGCCCAAGGCCAAAAGGATCACCGAACTTGCGAACGACCAAAGTAGGTAGTGCGAATTCGGTGCTACGCGGTTATTTACGAAATTGATAAGCAAGAGCATGCCAATTACTAACGCCAACGGCCACCATGGCAACCCAGCCTCTTGGGTGGGGGCCAGCCAGTTAAATAAATTCACCGCCTAGCCCCCTTCCTCTATCGAGACTCACGCTTCGAGCCGTTCAGTTCTGGCCCTGCGTTGTCAGTCTAGGTTGGGCGGCGTACTGTCGTGGTCGTGGGCAATGGTGAAGTCGCACCCGATATCGAAGACCGCAGCGTGCTTATGCGGGTGGCTCCGGCGCCCGATAATGAAATCGCGTACGGGCCACTGCCCGATCAAGTAGCCGACTGCTTTTTTAGCGCTGACCTTGGTCCAGCCGCGGCGCGACCGTTACTACTGCTGCTTCACGGGGGCTACTGGCGCCCGCGATTTGACCGTGAGCACCTGCGCACTTTCGCGGCCGCGGTCGCAGACGCTGGCTGGCAGGTGGCCTCAATCGAATACCGGCGCATCCCCGGTGATCCTGATGCGATGGTTGCTGATGTGCGGGCTGCAATCGAGAACCTTCCTGATCAGATCGCCGGTCATAATGGCGAGGTCATCATCATTGGGCACTCCGCCGGAGGCCACTTAGCGTTATGGGCAGCGGCTCAAGTAGCCCTCGCAGAACCGAGCCGAACTCAAATTACCTGCGTCATCGCACTCGCACCCGTAAGTGATCTAGAACTTGCCCAGCAACTTGATCTCAATGATGGTGGTGTTCGTGCTTTTCTGGGCCGCCCGGCTGAAGAAAGAGCTGACTTAAATCCAATGCACCTACCCCCGCTGTGCCCGGTAACCTGCCTACACGGCAACTTGGATTCACTAGTCCCGATCACACTGTCGCGAAACTACGTTGCTGCACATGCAGGCAACTCCGTCAACTTGATCGAAATCGAAGGCATCGCCCATTTCGAACTAATTGACCCGAGCAGCATCGCCTGGCCCGCGGTCTTGGACGCCCTGGGGTCAATCAGTTAACCGCCGGCCGCCTGCAGGTTAATCGCGCCATCACCATGAAGTCGAAATTATAAACTTATGGCCGGTAGACCTTGGTGAAGGCTTGGTTAGTTTTGGGGCGCCACCACGTCACTTCGGATCAGCGGGCTCGACAGAATCAAGGTGCTCGATGGCGTGCCATAGGCGGCTAGCTTGTCGATTAGTTGCTCAAAGTCTTGCATTGATACCGCAGTCACTTTTAGTACCGAGCAATCCGTACCCGTCACCCGATGGATTTCTAGCACCCCGGGCCAGCTTGCAACAGCTGGATCGCGCAAAACACAGGTGCTTCCGTAGCAAGCAATGCGCACCATTGCGAGCACTGACCAGCCGGTCTCGGCAAGATCAATGCCCGCGTGATAGCCGGTGATCACCCCCGCTTGCTCTAGTCGGCGCACCCGCTCACCCACCGCTGGCGCCGATAGGTGCACCCGCCTTGATAGTTCGCTAAAAGAGAGTCGCGCATCGAGTTGGAGCTCGGCAAGGAGTTTCCAATCAATTTGATCGAGGGTAATAGCCACGGGGTAACCTTTCAATCGATAAGTCAAGTACATTTTTGGGTTGTGATCTGAAAGTCTACTTCATATTTACCCTTATATTCCTACTTCCGCGACCGTACTTTGATCAGCATCATGTCCCAATGACTACCCACGCGACCGCAGCAGATCGAGACCAGCGGGCCGCCACCACCGGTGGCGCTCCAATCGTTGAGTTCACCGGCGAAACCCCATACGACCAATACGTGCACACCATGGAACTCCATCGCATGCAAAAGACCCGCACCAATGAGCCCACCGAACTGCCCTTCTTGGTGATTTCGCAGGTCATGGAGTTGTATTTCGGATTGATCTGGCGTGAATGGCAACGAGCAATTGCCGAGATGCGAGCTGACGACATTCTCGGCGCTGTCGTAACCCTGCGCCGTTCGACACTGCATTGGCAGGCCTTGAACGCCACTTGGCCATCATTTAATGCCATGACACCGATGGAGTTTGGTCGCTTCCGGGATCAACTCGGGGTTGCATCAGGCTTTCAATCTTGGACCTACCGTCATGTTGAGTTCATGATGGGCTTGAAGTCACGGGCACTAACCCGGCTCTATGAACCCAACCCCGAGGTGTTCATCCCGCTAATTGCGACCCTAGAGTCACCAAGCCTTTATGAGGAGGGTCTCGCCTGCCTAGTACGCGCCGGATACGCCATCGATGCCGACCACCTCAATGGTGATCACGCCGAGGCGTACACGCCAAATGATTCAGTCCAGGCGGCGTGGGTGAAGGTCTATACCGAACTTCCGGTCAATGATCCACTACGTATGCTCGGTGATGTGCTTTCGGAGATCTCACAGGCCTTCCTGGATTGGCGG
>JBIIOU010000179.1:0-4307 GCA_044336815.1 Candidatus Nanopelagicales bacterium
TGAAGGGGCCACCATGGCTCGTAAGAAACCCGACCCGGCCGAGCAGGCTTTGTTCACGGAGCGCTGGGCTGAAGCCTGCGCGTTAGATCCGTATTACTCGTCGGCACTAAACCCAAACCTGCAACGTAGTTACGAGGCCCTGTGATGGAGCCGCTGAAGACTTCGCGCGGGCGCCTGTTGCGCGTAATGGGTGATCCGGCATTGCTGACGATGGATCGCATGAGTGAGTTCACCAAACGCTTCGATAGCGATCCGCGAATAGTCACCTGCTCCCTTGTTGCCGGTACCGGAGCAGGTGAGGTTTGGGTGCGGGCCACCGCCCCAGCCGGTGTCGTGATCGCGATTGCCGAAGACGCCCAAGATTTAGTAGGCCCATTACCCGAAGAGGACGAAGAAGCCTTGACCGCTTGGTACTTGGGCGCCGCTGAGCGCGGGTTGTGGCACGACCACTTCCTGACCCAACATATGGACGTCGCTAAAGCCAGCACGCTTATGGCGATAGCCGCGATGGATGCTCAAGAGGTGCTTGATCCAAGTAGCGCAGCTTTCTCGGCGCAGGAAGCCCGGAAGCCAGGTCGCCGGCTCACCGTTGCCATTGATGCGACTTGGCTGGGTCCGCATGAAACCGGCGCGCAGGTGCTGACAACCGCGGCAATCACCGCGATGGCCGCGGATGAGCGCGTAGCTGCAATCTATGTGGTCGGTATCAAAGAACTGCCCTCGTATGCGCGACACCTAGCTGACCTTGACTCTGTCCGCATCGTTGCAGCGGACGAAGAGATCGCCCAATGCGACATCGTTTGGTATCCAAATCAAATTGACGGCCGCAGCAATATCGGTGATGCTCGCGCTTTGGGTCGGCGGGTTGTTACCACCTACTTAGATCTCATCGCCTATGACATTCCGCGCTACCACGGTTCCCCCGAAGCTTGGGGCACCTATCGGGCGTTACAGCGCCGTATCGCGCTCAGCGTTGATGGCATCACTGCGATAAGCGCCGACGTCGCAAATAGATTGCTAACTGAGGTGCCGCGCCTTGATCCGCAGCGCGTTCAACCTTTGCCCCTTGGCTTGGACCACATCGTTGGAGCCAGTGCGCCCGACGCCCCTGATGCCGATCTTGATGCAACTATTTCGGCACTGGGCGGCAAGCGATTTGTCGCGGTGCTCGGCAATGACTTCCAGCATAAGAATCGTGATTTCGCGATCGCGGTGTGGCAGCGGGTATTACAAGCTGGCCAGGCATGTGACCTCGTGCTCGCTGGTTTGCATGTTAAGAGCAGTAGCTCGAAGGTTGCCGAGGATGCACTGCTGTCAACACATGTTGATTTACGCGGAGCAGCTCATACCGTGGGCCACCTATCGGGCAAGAGCCGCGCTTGGCTGCTCGCCAACGCGGCGGCGGTGCTGTATCCGTCGAGCGCCGAAGGTTTTGGCTTAGTGCCCTATGAGGCTGCGATACTTGGAACGCCGTCAACATTTGCCGATTTCGGGCCGCTAAAAGAAATCGCGGGCATCACCGGGTTACCAAAGCATTGGTCGGTCGAGGCTTTTGCAACTGACTTAGAGCAGCTACTTGCGAGTGATGATGCTGCGCGGCAACGGGTTGCGGATCTGCACCTAGCCATTGCCGAACACTCTTGGCAGGGCTTCAGCACCAAGCTGGTGGATTTCTTTGTGCGGATAGCTGCCCAACCCACGGTGTTGACCAGTTCGGTAGGCGGTACGGCTGCAGATACCGCTGCGTTATCGGCCATTTTATCGAGTCGCACCTGGCGGGCTACCGAGTCATTGCGAAAAGTTCGAGCGAGACTTCGTCGTAAATAACCCCGTAAATCTAATACCATGTGTTAGATTTACGGCATGATTCCGAGACGGGCGACAGGCGAACTTCGGGACAGGCTGGCCCAGTTTCCGGCGGTGGCATTACTTGGCCCACGCCAGATAGGCAAGACCACCATGGCCCGGTCAATCGTGGACTCCACCCCAAATGCGCTGTATCTGGACTTGGAGCGCCCTGCCGATATACGTCGCTTGGACGACGCCGATGCATTTTTGCGCTCGGCCCCCGGCCGACTTTTGGTACTGGACGAAGTGCACCGGGTGCCGGGGTTGTTTGAGTTGCTGCGCGGGGTAATTGATGATGCGCGCCGAGGTGGGCACGATAGCGGGCAATTTCTGCTACTGGGGTCAGCATCTCCGGCACTTATTGGGGCAGCGTCTGAATCACTGGCCGGTCGGCTCGCTTATGTGGACCTCGGCTCAATTGATCCACTCGAGGCGGAACCAGCAGGGGTAAGTGCTGACACCGTTTGGCTGCGTGGTGGCTTCCCTGACAGTCTTTGTGCGACCAACGATGCAGCCAGTTTGATTTGGCGCGAAAACTTCATCCGCTCCTATTTAGAACGCGAAGTTCCGATGTTCGCACCTCGGGTCCCCGCTGAGACGATGGGAAGACTTTGGCAGATGCTCGCGCATGTGTCGGCTGGCCCGGTAAATGCAAGTCGGCTAGCAGAAAGTTTGGGTGTTTCGGGTCCGACGATTTCACGCTACCTTGACCTGCTGGTCGATCTAGGCCTCGTACGGCGACTCGCGCCTTGGTTCACAAATGCTGGTAAGAGGGTTACGCGCACACCGAAAATCTACCTTCGCGATTCTGGACTGCTGCACGCATTGCTCGGCATTGAGTCGATGCATGATCTCCTTGGCCACCCTGTCGCTGGCGCTAGTTACGAGGCACTTGTGGTCGAAACCTTGATCGGGTTGGTAGGCCCAGCGTGGAAGCCGTATTACTACCGAACTGCCGATGGCGCTGAGATTGATTTAGTGTTTGCGCGCGGCGGAGACCTCAGCGTCGGTGTAGAGGTTAAGCGGTCAACAGCGCCCGTTCCCTCAAGTGGTTTTTATCAATCTGTTCAAGAACTTGGTATTGAACACGCATTCATTGTCTACCCCGGATCAGAGAAATTCAATTTGAAGAATGGCGTTGAGGTCATCCCGCTAGGTGCAGTTCAGTGTGTCGCAAGCCTCATGAGGTAATCGCCGTAACCACTTTTCAGCAGCGGCTCTGCAACGGCAATCATCTCGCCAGTGGTGATCCACCCATTGCGCCAAGCAATCTCTTCGACGCAGCCCACTTTGGTACCGGTGCGATCTTCGATCACGCGGACGAATTCGCCGGCATCTTGCAGTGAGCGGAAGGTGCCGGTGTCAAGCCACGCGGTGCCGCGTTCAAGCACGGTGACGGTCAAGGTGCCAGCATTTAGGTAGTGCTCATTGAGGGTGGTGATTTCGAGTTCACCGCGAGCACTCGGCTTAATGGCCTTGACGATATCGACCACGGTTTCGTCATAGAAATAGAGCCCGGGTACCGCGTAGTTACTCTTCGGCTTCACCGGCTTCTCTTCGATTGACAGCGCGACACCATGTTCATCAAAGGCCACGACGCCATACTCGGTTGGGTTCGCAACTTCGTAGGCGAAAACATGTGCACCGGCGAGGTCGGTAAGGTCGGTGAGCTTGCGGCCAAGGCCTTGGCCATGGAAGAGGTTGTCGCCGAGGATCAACGCGGCCTTGTCGCCGGCGAGAAAGTCTGCGCCGATTAAAAACGCTTGCGCCAAGCCCTCAGGCTTTGGTTGCACGGCGTACTCGATCGTCATGCCAAGATCACTGCCATCGCCAAGGAGGCGCGAGAATGACTGGGAATCCTCCGGCGTGGTGATGATCAAGATTTCGCGAAGGCCCGCTTCCATCAAAGTCGCGAGCGGGTAGTGAATCATCGGTTTGTCATAGACGGGTAACAATTGCTTGCTAACACCTTTGGTAAGCGGCCAGAGCCTGCTGCCGGTGCCACCGGCGAGAATGATGCCCTTCATGTCTGAAGGCTACCCCCGCCGCTTCGGGAACAAGCCCCGAGCGCTCGCTTTGGCCTTAGCCCAGCGATCCTCTTCAACCGTGACGGCCAATGCGGTGCTCATCGCTAGGCGCCGCATGGTGCGCAGGCCTTGGATCGGTGACTGCATGAACTCGGCCGGCGCTAGTCGCAGGCGGTTGCGCACCATCGTGGTGCGGCGCTCGGCGCTGTGGCCCGTCGCCAGCACTGTGCGCCCCAGCACCTGCACCGCCTGCGCATTGCCGAGGCGATGGGTAATGCGGGCATCACCAGCAACCAGCACCTGGTAGTCGATCTGCCGCAGGTGCAGGCAGGCCGCCGCATCAACGGCGTCGATGCCGAGGCGTTCATCGAAACCGTCAATCTCCTGCAAAGCCGCGACCGACCAAATCGCACCGCTCTGCACGATCTCGGC